>JBBQRM010000287.1:0-4563 GCA_038214855.1 Rhodobacterales bacterium
GGCGAGGCAGTCCGAAACAACGTTCTTCTTCACCTTCGAGGTGTAGGCCTCGATGGCGTGCACCATTGCGTCGATGCCGGTGGCGGCCGTGATTGGCGCCGGCAGGCCGACCGTGAGTTCGGCGTCGAGGATCGCCCAGTCCGGCAGCAGCTGCGGCGCCACCACGCCCTTCTTCTCGGACGCTCCGGTCGTGACGATGGAGATCGGCGTCACCTCCGAGCCCGTGCCCGCGGTGGTCGGTGCAAGTACCAGCGGCAGGCGGGCGCCGTCGATGAGCCCGACGCCGTACATCGCCGTGAGCGGCTGGTCGGAACTGGCCAGAACGGCGATGAGCTTGGCCGTATCGAGCGAGCTGCCGCCGCCGACCGAAACCACCCCGTCGATCGCCTCGGCCTTGGCCGCCTCGACCGCGCCAAGGATCATCGCCTCGGGCGGGTCGGCGACAACCTCCGCAAATGTCCAGACATCGATGCCGGCCTTGCGCAGCCCGTCGAGCGCTGCCTCGGCGAGGCCGAGCTCCAGGATCATCGCGTCGGTGACGAAGGCGACTTTCCGGCAGCCGAGCCCGGCCATGATCTCGCCGATCTTCGCCGTCGCACCGACCTCGCAGAGGACCGCGCGGGTGGTCTGGAAGGTGAAGGGCTTCATAGCAAGATCCTCATATCGGCGAGACCAGGTTGCCGAGCTTCGCCGTCAGCTTCATGTTCTCGGCATAGTCCACCGGGCAGTCGATGATCGAGACCGTGCCGTCGCCGAGCGCTGATTCGAGCGTCGGCAAGAGATCCTCGGTGCGCTCGACCCGGTAGCCCTTGGCGCCGAAGCTTTCGGCGAACATGACGAAGTCGGGGTTGTTGAACGCGATCTCCGTCGAGCGCTGGAAGTGGCGGAGCTGGTGCCACTCGATGAGACCGTATTTGGCATCGTTGAAGATCAGAACGACGATGTCGAGCTTCAGGCGCAGCGCCGTCTCGATCTCCTGACAGTTCATCAGGAAGCCTGCATCGCCGCAGACCGCCACCACCTTTCGGTCCGGCAGCGCCAGCTTTGCGGCAATGGCGCCGGGCAGCGCGATGCCCATGGCCGCGAAGCCGTTCGAGATGATGCAGGTGTTGGGCGCCTCGGCCTGGTACATGCGCGCGATCCACATCTTGTGGGCGCCGACGTCGGAGATCACGATGTCCTCCTTGTCGAGCGCCTGGCGCAGGTCCCAGATGATCTTTTGCGGCTTGACCGGGAACGCCGCATCGTCGCGGAACTCGCCGATCTCGCGCGTAATGACATCGTGCAGCTTGTGGCCGCCGGAACTGGTCCGCCTCCGCGCCTTGGCGGCGATGCGGCCGAGCGAGTCCGTGATCTCGCCCACCACGCCCGCCTCGAGCACGTAATGCGCATCGACCTCGGCCGGGCTCTCGTCGATATGGATGATCAACTTGTCGCGGGTCGGGTTCCACAGCCTAGGGTGATACTCAACCATATCGACGCCGACGCAAATGATGAGGTCAGCCTTGTGGAAGCCGAAGGCGACGTAATCGCGCGCCTGCAGTCCGATCGCGCCGAGGCAGAGCGGGTGGCTGAACGGGATCACACCCTTCGCCATGAAGGTTGTGGCCACCGGCACGTTGAGCTTCTCGGCGAAGTCGATAAGCGCCTCGGAGGCGCGCTCGCGCACGACGCCGTTGCCCGCCATGATGATCGGCGCCTCGGCTCGCGAAATGATTTCGGCGACCTGGGCGCACTTGCCTGTCGGGGCGGTCGGCGTCGCTGCGGATTGCACCTTCAGCGGCGGCAGGGCCTCGACCTCGGCCTGCGCGATGTTTTCGGGGAAATCGATGAAGCTGCACCCTGGTTTTTCGGATTGCGCCGTCTTGAACGCCTTGCGTACGATCTCGGGGATGATCTCCGGCGCGCGGATCTGGGTCGAATACTTGGTGATCGGCTCGAACAGGTTGACCAGATCGAGGATCTGGTGGCTCTCCTTGTGCATCCGCGTCGTCGCGCCTTGGCCTGCGATCGCCACCACCGGCGCGCGATCCATGTTGGCGTCGGCGACTCCCGTGACGAGGTTGGTCGCGCCCGGTCCGAGAGTCGAAAGACACACCCCGGCCCGTCCCGTCAGCCGGCCGTAGACGTCGGCCATGAAGGCCGCGCCCTGCTCGTGGCGCGTCAGCACGAAGCGGATCGGGCTGTCGATCAGCGCATCGAGCAGATCGATGTTCTCCTCGCCAGGTAGTCCGAAGATGTATTCGACCCCTTCGTTCTCGAGGCACTTTGCGAACAGCTCACCGCCTTTCATGGCGTGTCTCCAGCTAATTATTCCGGGGCCGGAACGTCGTCGGCAGAACCTCTCCGCCGGCAATTGCACGTCCTATGACAACAGCGTCTGCGGCATTGGAGTTCCTCCGGTCCGATGGAAACTTTCTGAGAGAGCGGGGAGAGCGCCGACATGCCGACCGAAGGCGACGATCGCGCCGCGGTACAGCACATGCATGTTGCACGGTGCAACACCGTGAGACCCGCCCCTCAGGGCTCGCGGCTCCAGGGCTGGTCCCCGCGCCGCCGGGGCCGCCGCACGGCGAGCGCCACCGCGACATAGAGCCCGAAGCCGACCGGGTCGCGCGCCGCCAGCCCGAGCAGGCGCGCGAGGCCGAGGCGCGGCTTGTCTTCGTTGCGCATCAGCGCCGGATAGCGCCGCGCGATCTCTGCAACCCCCACGTCCTGCCGCCGCCGAACACGCACCAGATTGCCGAACCCCTCCGCCAGCCAGAAGTGATACGGGGCGGGCACCCCGATCCGCTCCTCGGGTGCAAACTGCAGGCGCACGAAGGTGTCGTCCGAGATGATGTCGGGAAACTCCCCCCAGCGCGCCCGCCCGGCCGCGTTGACCGCATAGACCCCGCAGCCGGGCACGCATTCGGTGATGAAGGGCACCCGGACCCAGATCCGCGCATAGGCGCGGGTGATCCGGCTCTTCCCGGGCGCCACGGTGGGGCGTCCGCCGGCATAGGCGGGCTCGGGCCGGTCGAGCGCCGCGCGGATTTGGCCGAGAAGCTGCGGGCTGACGATCAGGTCGCCGTCGACATAGACCCGGATCTCCCCGCGCGCCGCCCGGTCGCCGGCATTGAGCGCGTTGAGCTTGCCGCCCTGCGCGAGATCGAGGACGATCAGCCGCCAGCCCTGCGCCGCGGCCCGCGCCTCGAAGCTCCGGGCGATGGCCACCGTATCGTCGGTGCAGGCATTGGCGACCACGACGATCTCGGTGCCGCCCGATCCGCCGGCCCCGGCCCCGGCCTGCACCGGTTCGGGGATGAGCGCCTCGAGACAGGCGCCGATATAGGCCGCCTCGTTGTTGGCGGGGATGATCACGCTCATCGGAGGCGCCCGATCCGGGCGGCCCTGGCGGATACGCGAGGCGGCTGGCGCCTCCGATCCTCCCGTCGCGACAGGAATTGCCATCAATCCACGTACAGGCCCTGAAAACAAGCTGGTCGAGAATTGCGCCAGGACGCGGTGGTTGCAACAGGCGACATCGTCCAGAGGAACATCTCCCCCGCCCTCGGCTACCCCGTGCCGGGCAGTGTCCGTCCGTCGCGCCGTTAACGCCCCGCTAACCGCTTGTGCCGACAAGCGGCCTGAAGGATCGCAGCGAGGAACGGTCGCGATGGAGCTTTCCGAGATCGGTGTCGTGGCGGGGCTCGTGCTTGCGGGCTTCGCCAGCTTCTATGCCGCCTTCGCACTCGCAGCTCGACGGCGGCGCGGCGCGCGGGCGAAGCCGGCCGCGCCGGCGGTGCGGGCGCCGGGGACCGATCCGCAGATCCAGGCGGAGGCGGCTGCCGCGGCCACGCGGCGCATTGAGCGGCGGCTCGAGGAGATCGAGGCGGTCCAGGCTGATCTGGCCGCCCGGATTGAGGAGACGGAAACCGCCGGCGCCGGCGCCCGGATCGAGGCCCTGGCGGGCTCGCTCGTCGGGCTGATCCGCGACAAGAACGCCACGCTCGAGACCGCGCTCGCTGGGATCGACCAGTTGCGCGGCCGCCTCCAGGCGCTCGAGCAGATAGGCGAGCCGGCCGAGGCGCGCGCGCTGCTCGAGCGCCTCACTGCGCGGCTCGACGCGCTACAAGCAGACCAGGCGGCGGCGCAGGCCGCGACCCGGGCGCGGCTCGACGCACTGCAGGCCGAGGGTGCGCCGGCGCTGAGCGAGCTCGCCGACCAGCTGACGCGGCTCTATGCGCAGAAGGACGCGACGGTGGAGACGGTGTTCGCGCGGCTGGCGCCGCTCGAGGCGCGGCTGGCGGAGACGGAGACGGCGCTGGCGGCGCGCGACCCGAAGGCGGTGCTCGACGGCTTCGCGCAGCGGCTGGAGGAGGTGCAGGCGCGGGTGGCCGAGCGGCTGGAGGAGGCGCAGGCGCGCACCGGCGAGCGGTTCGCGGACGTGCAGGCGCGGCTGGAGGCGCTGGCGGCGCCGGGGGAGAACCCGTTCGCGGAGATCTCCGACCAGCTGACGCGGCTCTATGCGCAGAAGGACGCGACGGTGGAGACGGTGTTCGCGCGGCTGGCGCCGCTGGA
>JBBQRM010000288.1:0-4543 GCA_038214855.1 Rhodobacterales bacterium
CGAGAAAGTCGAGGAGAGCTGCGACAGGTGCTGCGGGCCGCCCGGCGCGGTCGCACCGATCGCCACCGCGATCTGCTGGTTGCCGAGGTTCAGCGCGATCTTGCCGGTGGTGCCGTCGTAGGTCGTCGCAAGCGGTGCCGTGCCCGGTGCGGTCTGCGTCACCGTGGAGAGCGAGCCCGGGTTGGGCGGCGCGTCGCTGAAGGTGATCTCGAACGTGCCGGCGTCGAGCCCGGAAGCCCGGTCGGTCAGCTGCAGCGTCCAGGTATTGGTCTGCGGCATTCCCGGAGCGGCGACCTGCGGCGTGAAGTTCATCGCCAGCGTCTGCGAGCCACCGAGGTTGTCGAAGTACTCGACCGTGATCGGCAGCGGCGCGCCGCTACCAGTCTCCTTGGTCTCGGTCAGCGGCAGATTGGCATTCACGGTGATGTTCTGCGTCGGGTCGGCCTTGAAGGACGCCCGGTTGATCTGGATCGGCTGGAGGCCCGCGACGCTGTCGCGCGGCTGCGGCGTGATGTTGCCGCGGTCGTCCGCCGGCCAGCCGAGGAGCACAAGGCCGTTGGCCGCGCGCAGGTAGCCCTTCGCGTCCGGCTGGAACGAGCCGGTGGAAGTCAGCATGAACGGCCGGTCGCCGCCGACGTTGTCCACCGAGGCGATGTCGGTGACCGGCAGCATGCCGCGCCCGGTGATCGCGAGGTCGGTCGCGTTCGAGGTCGAGACCAGCGCGCCCTTCGTCTCGATGTCCCAGATGGCGCTGGTGCCGACACCGCCGGCGGAATACTGCCGCCCGCCGCCCGCGGCCGCCGAGCGGCCGTCGTTGACGGTGATCGAGGCGAAATCGACGTCGGCCCGCTTGTAGCCGTAGGTCTGCGAGTTCGCGATGTTGTCCGCGATGGTCGCGAGCTTGTTGGCGTTGGCATTGAGACCGGACACACCGGCGTTCATCGACGAAGAGATGCTCATACTCAGTCCTTCTTTGAAACGAGAGGGTCGCACGCGAGCGTCCGATTGTCGGGCGCATCCATTTCACCGTGGCCTTAAAATCCCGCTAACGGCCCCGGGTTCATCATTTTTCATGGCTCGAAGCTGCGCAGCAGCGTGATCTCGACCCGGCGGTTGCGCGCGGCCTGCGCCGCGTCGGGCACCGGGCTGCGGTCGGCCTTGCCGGTGACGCGCGCGAGCCGCGCGTCCACGATGCCGGCCTTGACCAGCATGTCGCGCGACCGCTGAGCGCGATTGCTCGAGATCCACCACGGGTCGAGCGCCGCGGCTGCGCCGTCGCCCACGGCGAGGTGGCCGGTGATCGCGACGGGGTTCTCGGTGCGCGCCAGCACCCGGCCGATCATCGCCAGAAGCTGCTCGAGGATCGGCTCGGGTCGGTCGCTCTCGCCCACGAAGAGCGGCGAGTCCTCGACGTCGAACACGTCGATGATCAGCCCCTCGTCGGTCAGGCGGGTGCGGATGTGCTTGAACAGCGGATCGGCGTCGAGCGCATCGCCGCTGGCCCCGCCGAACAGCGCCTCCTCGATCTCGGCAAGGCTCTCGTCGGGCGTGCCCTCGACGTCCTTCACCTCGGGGTCGCCCTGCTTGCCGGTCTCATCGTGGGCGAGCACGTCCTGGTCGAACATGCTCGAGCCGTTGAACGGACCGTCGCCGCCGCCGTTGGTCGAGTGGATCGGGATCGTCGGGCTGAAGTAGTCCGCGAGCCCCAGCTTGGTCGCGTCGTCCGTGACGCTCAAGAGCCACATCAGCAGGAAGAACGCCATCATCGCCGTGACGAAATCGGCATAGGCCACCTTCCAGGCGCCGCCGTGATGGCCGGCGGCCACCACCTTCTTGCGCCGGATGATGATGGGTCGCCTCTCGTTCGTATCGGCCATGTCAGTCCCCTCGATCCCGTGGGGCAGATACGCCCGCGATCGTTAGCCCGAGGTTAGCGCGACGCCGCCCAGGCGGGACGGAATGGCAAGGATTTGTCGACAATTGCAGGCAGCGGCTTCAGCTTCGGTCTGTCTCCCCGCCCTCGCACCAGCAGGGCAGCAGGTTCCCCGCCGCCGGCCGCGCCGCACAGACCGCCCGCGCCACCGCCCGCGCGAGGCAGACCGCCGCCGCATGTCCCAGCGCCAGCGCCACCTCGACCGGCGGCTCGCCTTCCCGCGCGGCGGTCGCCACGCCGAAGATCAGGTCGCCGTCAAAGGGCGTGTGCGCGGGCACGATGGCGCGCGCCAGCCCGTCCTGCGCCGCCTCGGCCATCCTCAGCGCGCCCACCTTCGAGAGCGCCGCATCGGTGGCGACGATGGCGATCGTGGTGTTTTGCGAAGCCCCGGCCATTCCCGGCTTTATCGGTCGCGGGGTGAACGGAGCGACACGCGTTGCGGCGGGCGCGAGCCCCCCGAACTCGTCGCCGATCTCGAAGGGCGCCGCCCAGAAGGCTCGCGATCCGGGCACGGTGACGCCGCCGAAGGCGTTCACCGCCACCAGCGCCCCCACCGTCTCGCCGCTCTCAAGCACGAGCGAGGACGACCCAAGGCCGCCCATCAGCGCAGCCGTCATCGCCCCCGTCCCCGCCCCGACCGAGCCGAGCGCGAAAGCCGCCGCCGCCGCGTCGAAGGCCGCGGCGCCCAGCGCGCGGTAGGGGTTCTCGCCCCAGCTCCTGTCGCCGCCGTTGGCGAGGTCGAACAGGATCGCCGCCGGCACGATCGGCACCACCGCCGGTCCCGCGCGAAAGCCGCGCCCCATCGCCCGCAGCCGGTCCACGACGCCCGAGGCCGCGTCGAGCCCGAAGGCCGAGCCCCCCGACAGCACCAGCGCGTCCACGCGGCTTACCAGCCGCGTCGGCCCCAGCAGGTCGGTCTCGCGCGTCCCCGGCGCGCCACCGCGCACGTCCACCGCCGCCACGAAGGGCGCATCGGCGGTGAGCACCGTCGCCCCGGATTTCAACCCCGCATCCTGCGCATTGCCGACGCGCAGGCCCGCAACGTCGGTGATCAGGTTCCGCGGCCCCGGGCGCATCATGCCCGCAGCTTCTCCACCGCCGTCGCCGGATCGCCGGTGTTCGGGGTTCCGCCCGGCTCGATCAGCAGCAGATGCGCGATGCCGCGGGCCACCGGTCGATGCTCGACGCCTGCGGGCACGACGAACAGCTCGCGGGGTCCCAGCGTGACTGTGCGGTCGCGCAGCTCGATGTCGAGCGTGCCGTCGAGAACCAGGAAGAAATCGTCGGTCTCGGGATGCGCATGCCACACGAACGCGCCTTCGACCTTGACCACCATCACGTCGTTGCCGTTGTAGCTCGCGACGATCCGCGGCGCCCACAGGTCGTCGAATTCGGCGAGCTTCTCGGCCAGGTTGATCGCCGCCTTCATATGCACCGCCCTCCGTCCACCTCTAGCGCCACACCCGTCAGCATCGCCGCCGCGTCCGAGCACAGGAAGGCCGCGGCATTGCCGAGGTCCTGCGGCGTCGAGAAGCGGCCCAGCGGGATCGTCGCGAGAAACTTCGCGCGCATCTGGGGCGTGTCCTCGCCCATGAAGCTCTTCAGCAGCGGCGTGTCGCCGGCTACCGGACAAAGCGCGTTCACCCGCACCCCCGCGGGCGCGAGCTCCACCGCCATCGCCTTGGTCGCGGTGATCATCCAGCCCTTCGAGGCGTTGTACCAGGCGAGCCGCGGCCGCGGGCTCAGCCCCGCGGTCGAGGCGATGTTGAGGATCGCCCCCTTCCCCCGCGCCTTCATGCTCGGCACCAGATGCCGCGCCGTCAGATAGACCGACTTCGCGTTCACCCGCAGCACCCGGTCGAAGACCTCCTCCTCCACGTCCTCCATCGCCGCCGGCAGATGCGTGATCCCGGCGTTGTTCACCAGAATATCGAGATGCCCCAGCTCGGACAGCGCCGCGTTGGCCATATGCGCTACGCTCGCGTCCTGCCCGACATCGGCTACGACGAAGGCCGCGCCGAGCACGCCCGCCATCGCCTCGACCGCCTCGGCGTCGATGTCCGCGATCATCACCCGCGCCCCACCGGCATGGAACCTGCGCGCGATCCCCGCGCCGAAGCCCGAGGCCCCGCCGGTGATCAGGGCTGTCTTGTCCTTGAGATCCATCCCGTTCAAATCCATCCTGTCTGCCTTCCGTCCGGTCGTCCTGCCGGTCCGCGGCCGGGCGAGAAAGTTAAGGGAATGTAAAAACGCCGATTTTTCTTAAATGATTTCAGTATCCACTTGCATGTCGCTCCGTGCGACACTTCGAAATCCCCTCTGCGTCACGTCCCATGAAGTGCTGCGACCGTCTTCAGCCGGGTGAAGCCGTAGAGCGCCTCGAACCCCTTCTCCCGCCCATGCCCCGACAGGCCGCTGCCCCCGAAGGGCAGCTCGACCCCCCCGCCCGCGCCGTAGTTGTTGAGGAACACCTGCCCCGACCGAAGCTTGCGGGCGAGCCGCATCGCCCGGCTCCCGTCGCGTGTCCAGACCGAGGCCACCAGCCCGTAGCCGGTGCCGTTCGCGATCCGCACCGCCTCCGCCTCGTCCTCGAACGGGATCACCACCTGG
>JBBQRM010000289.1:0-4542 GCA_038214855.1 Rhodobacterales bacterium
CTGGCCAGCGCGGCGACGCGGGACGTCGCCGAGATCATCCTGCGGGACAGCGGTCATATCCAGGAAAAGGACGCCGAGAACGCCAACCGGTACGGCTACTCGAAGCACACGACTGCGCTACCCCTCTACGGCGTGCACGACGCCGAGCGGGCCGTGGAGCGCTTCTCTTCCACGGCCTTTCAGCAAGAGGTCCGTTTGCCGGGCGGCGCCACTCTCATGCTGCGTCGGGCCGGGCACATTCTCGGGGCCGCGACGGCCGAGGTGACCGGGAACGGAACGAGGATTCTGTTCTCCGGGGATCTCGGCCGTTACGGCGACGCCACCATGGTCGATCCGGAGCCGGTGACGGAGGCGGACTACGTCGTGGTCGAGTCGACCTACGGGGACCGCCTCCACGATCCGCACGACCCCACCCAGACCCTGGGGGACGTCATCGAGCGAACCACCGCGCGGGGCGGCACGGTTGTCATCCCTACCTTCGCCGTCGGTCGCGCCCAGTCGCTGCTGTACCATCTCTGGCAACTGAAGGAGGCGGGCCGCATCGGCCTGGTGCCGATCTACATGGACAGCCCCATGGCGATCAACGCGACCGACCTCCTGTGCGCGCACCTGGAGGATCATCGCATGCCGCGCGACGTCTGCGAGGCCGCGTGCGGGATCGCCACCTATGTGCGGGATGTCGAGGCGTCGAAGGAGGTCACCGTCAGTCCCATGCCGAAAGTGATCCTGGCGGCCAGCGGGATGGCGACGGGCGGCCGGGTGTTGCACCACATCAAGGCCTTCGGCCCGGATCGCCGCAACACCATACTTTTCTCGGGCTACCAGGCGGCCGGCACCCGCGGCCGGTCGATGGTCGAAGGTGCCAGGGAAGTGAAAATCCACGGTCAGTGGGTTCCGATCAACGCGGAGGTGGCTACCCTGCCGATGCTTTCGGCCCACGCTGATTACGAGGAAATCCTGCGCTGGCTGTCGGGGATCAAGCGCCCGCCACGCAAGACCTTCATCGTCCATGGCGAGCCCCATGCGTCCGACGCCCTGCGGGTCCGGATCCAGGACCGGCTCGGATGGGACTGCGTTATCCCCGAGATGATGGAGCGTCACGAACTGTGAGCGACATGATCAAAACCGCCCCCGATGGGGCAGCGCCCTTGAAAGCCCGCCGCTTCGGCCTCCACGCCCAGCACGAATCGATCGTACTGATGCATCGGGACTGCCCCGCCTGCCGCTCCGAGGGTTTGTCGGCCCGATCGCAGGTCGTGCTGAAGTCCGCAGACCGGGAGGTCTACGCCACCCTTTATCAGATGGATGGCGGCGTTCTCGCCATGGACGAGGCCGCGCTCTCCGAGGAAGCCTGGCGAGCGCTGCGCGTAAAGGCTGGTGACCCCGTCACCGTGCGGCACGCGCCGGCGATCGAATCCATGTCCAGCGTGCGACGGCGCATCTACGGCGCCAGGCTGGACGACACAGCGATAGACGGCATCATCCGGGACGTGGCCGCGGGCCAGTACACCCCCATCCATCTCGCCGCCTTCCTCACCGCGACCTCGGTTCTGCCCTTGGATGACGCCGAGACCGTAGCCCTCACACGCGCCATGGTCGGGGCGGGAGAGCAGCTCGACTGGGCGTCCGACGTCGTAATGGACAAGCACTGCGTCGGCGGGCTTCCGGGCAACCGCACGACGCCGATCGTGGTGGCCATCCTTGCCGCCTGCGGCCTGGTTACCCCCAAGACATCCTCTCGGGCCATCACTTCGCCGGCGGGCACAGCCGACACCATGGAAACCCTGGCGCCGGTCGATCTCGATCTGCCCGCCATGCGTCGCGTGGTGGAAGCCGAGGGGGGGTGCGTCGTCTGGGGCGGGGCCGTGAGGCTAAGCCCTGTCGATGATATCTTCATCCGGGTCGAGCGCGTTCTGGATGTGGACACCGAAGGTCAGCTGATCGCCTCGGTCCTGTCCAAGAAGATCGCGGCGGGTTCCACCCATGTCGTGCTGGACATTCCCGTCGGCCCGACCGCCAAGGTGCGTACGACTGAGGCGGCCGGGAAACTTTCGCGGCGACTCATCGAAATCGCGGCCCGGTTCGACCTGAAGGCGCGATGCCTTCAGACCGACGGTAGTCAGCCCGTCGGCGTCGGCATCGGACCGGCTCTGGAGGCGTTTGATGTCCTGGCTGTGCTGCAGAACAGGCCCGAAGCGCCGCAAGATCTTCGCCAACGCGCCTGCCTGCTGGCGGGCGCTGCCCTCGAACTCGCCGGCGCGGCGGAGGCTGGTCTGGGGGCCGCCACTGCCGAAGCGGTCATTGCCGACGGTCGCGCCTGGGTCAGGTTTCAGCGGATCTGCGAGGCCCAAGGGGGCATGCGGACGCCGCCCGTCGCGGCCCAGAGGGCACCCATTCATGCGGCCCGCTCGGGCCGTGTCATCCTGATCAACAACCGCCAGATAGCCACCCTGGCCAAGCTGGCAGGGGCACCTGAACGGAAGGCCGCCGGCATCGAGATACATGTGCGCCTGGGGACGGAGGTCGCGACGGGCCAGCCACTGCTGACCGTGCACGCCGAGACGGCGGGCGAAATGGCCTATGCGTTGGACTATGCCGCTTCCCATGGCGACATGATCGAGATCGAGGGCTGACGCGCAGGCCCGACGACGGGTCTCCGCCGTGCCGCGAGAGCGCAGGATTCAGAACAGGCGTCGGAACGCACCTGATTCACCCGACACAGCGCCGTGCGGGTGCGGTTGAGGCCTGAACCGCAGGACCGACGGATAGTCTCCACCGTGCCGCAAGGGCGCAGGGTTCGGAGCAGGAGTCGCAGCGCACCTGCATCACACGACGCAGCGAAGCGCGGGCGCGGTGAAGCCGAACGCCGACATTGTTGGCGGTCAGCTGCATCTCACGGGCGATCACCTTGAGAGGCGTCTGCTGGAGCTCGGCGCGCCGCAGGAGTTGGGCGGTCTCCGGTCTGAGGTCGCCGAGGCCTTCGGACAGGCACTGCAACGCCCGGTCCAGACCCTCAGGCGCATCGTCTCCGGCGGATACGGGAGGCTCCGACAGCATGGCCTCGTTCAGCCGATTACGGCTCGCATTGCGACGGTAACGATCGAACAGGGCATTGCGCAGGGAGATGCCGAGCCATGCGTCGATCTTGCCGGGATTGGTCACGTATCGCGCGCCCTGCGTGGCCTTCAGGGCGAATTCCTGAAGAACGTCTTCGGCGTCTTCCCTCGACCGAAGGCGTCCCCTCAGAAAGCGCAAATGGCCAGCCCGACCATTTTGAAGGCTCAACGCCACGAGGCGTAGAATTTCCTCCGGACGGGCCAATGCCGGCACCAGGCCAATCGGCGGGGGTGCCGACGCCGGCGCATCTGATGCGGAGGTGCGTTTCAGGTTCATCTGACAAATCCTGTCCTTCAATTGGAAAGCAGGATTGGTCAGAAGCGTGCGCGCGACATTGCTTTAGATCAAACTGTCAGATCAAGACTATTTGTATCCGCATTTCTGAGGGGTTTTTATCCGCGGTGCGTAATGCGCCACCTGATCGATCAACCGGGCGCGTCGAGGGTGAACTCAGGTTAGGTGCCGTCTTGCGAATACCTGGTTGCCTGCCGACACTTGACCAAGACAACTGGTGAGGGCGGGAGGTCCCGGCAAGCCCAGCGTCGTGGGCGGTTCAGGGGCGCGAATGCGCCGCACCACCCCCTGGGCGCATCCGCGGAACGAAGGCGGGCGTGGCCAGCCTGTAGATCGCATACTCCGGGCCGAAACGGGCGTCGATGTCGCGCTCCTCGCTCCTGGTGAGCCGCCAGTACATGAAGACCAGCACGGGGAACATCGCCAGGGTGAGCACGGTCGGCCACTGCATCAGAAAGCCGAACATCACAAGTACGAAGCCGACGTACTGCGGGTGACGGATGGATCGATATGGACCGCTGACGGCCAACATTCCATTCTGCTGGGCGCGATAGAGCACCGGCCAGGCTGCGGAGATCAGCCAGAAGCCGCCGCCGATAAAGGCGAAGCTGAGGATATGAAAAGGTCCGAAATGGGGGTTCGCCCTCCAGCCGAACATCGTCTCGAGGAGGTGTCCGGCGTCGTGCGACCACCAGTCGACGCCGGGGAAGCGCGTCTGCAGCCATCCGGACAGGAAATAGAGTGTGAGCGGAAAACCGTACATCTCGGTGAAGAGCGCCACCAGGAAGGCGCTGAAGGCGCCGAATGAGCGCCAGTCGCGGCCCGTCCTCGGTTTGAAGAAGGTGAAGGCGAAAAAGATGAACAGGACCGAGTTCAGGATGACCAGGGACCAGAGGCCATAGGCTTGCGGTTCGGGCACGGGAACCTCGCTCAGGATTGGTGCGGATGGGAGGAATCGGCGGCCGAAGGGCCCGGCGGTCCCTGACGATGCCCGCGACCGTGACCGCCGTGCATGGTCATGTGCAGCAGCGGACAGAGCAGGAGCAGCAGGAACGGTAGCCAGCCGAGGAGGTGGACCCGATGTTCCCCGATGAGCAGATAGGTCAGACCCGCGCCGAAAGCGGCGAGCGT
>JBBQRM010000290.1:0-4541 GCA_038214855.1 Rhodobacterales bacterium
ATCAGGGACGCGTCGGGCGCGATCCCCCGCCGCGCCAGCGCCGTCTCGTAGCCGCGACGGCGCTCGTATGCGAAATGCTGCGCCTCGCGCCCGTTCAGGAGCCCGATCCGCCGGTGCCCCAGATCGAGCAGATGCGCGGTCGCATCGAAGAAGGCGCCGCGATTGTCGATGTCGAGGCAGCAGACGTCGGGCTCGCGGCGGGTGTCGCGTCCGTGCAGAACGAACGGCAGGCCGAGACCGCGCAACAGGTCGATGCGCGCCTCCACCACCCGCGGCCCGTGCACGATCACCCCGTCGACCCGGCGCTGTCGCGCGAGCGTGCGGTACGTCTCCGCCTCCTCGCGCTCCGGCACCACCGAGAGCACCATGTCGTAGCCTGCCGCCGCATAGGCCTCGCCTGCGCCGGCGATGAAGTCGGCGAAGAGCGGGTTGATCACCGGCGCGTCGGCCAGCGGGATCACGTGACCGACGGCATGGGCCCGCCCGGTGGCGAGATGCCTGGCGAGCGGATTGGGCGCGTAGCCGTGCCGGCGCGCGGCGGCGAGAACGCGGGCGCGTGTGTCGGCATTGACCTCCGGATAGCCGTTCAGTGCCCGGCTGACCGTCGTCGCCGACAGGTTGAGAAGGCTCGACAGCTCCTTGAGGTCCATGCCCACGCCCGTTTCCAAGCCGCCGCCACTGTGCCCCCCGCGGCGGCGGCTGGCAATCCGGGGGCGGCCGGGGCGTGCGACGCGGCGGTGTCGCACCGTGCGACATTGCAATGGGCATTGTTTTTATTCAATAATTTGATGCTTTTTTACCAATGGTTTACCATTCGCGTGGCCGGTGCCGCCGGGCGCCCTTTGGCGCCATCACGAGCGCGCGCGCGCGCGCGGAGTCTTTATTGCTTGGCACGCGCGCGTTCGCGCGTGCCAACTGCTCTTCCAGGTTAGCATGCCCGTATGAATGCCGGAGAGGCGGGGGGAGGCGGGGGAGCGCCCGGTGGCGCCGTCGAAGGCCGGCACATCACGTGCGCGTGACGCAGGGGCGCGGCGGCTTGCCCGGCGGTGCGGCAGCGGTCACGCTCGGGGGCGCCGTCCGGGCCGAAGGAGCCGCAGATGCCGACCGAGAAGCTGAGCTTCCGGGGCCACGACGGCGACGAGCTCGCCGCGCGGCTCGACCTGCCCGAGGGACCGCATCTGGCGACGGCGCTGTTTGCGCATTGCTTCACCTGCGGCAAGGACATCGCGGCGGCGCGGCGCATCGCCGGGCGGCTGGCGGTCTCGGGGATCGCGGTGCTGCGCTTCGACTTCACGGGGCTCGGCCATTCCGCCGGCGAGTTCGAGAACACGACCTTCAGCTCCAACGTCGAGGATCTGGTGCTCGCGGCCGAGGCGCTGGCCGCGAAGGGGATGCCGCCTGCGCTGATGATCGGCCATTCGCTCGGGGGTCCTGCGGTGCTGAGGGCGGCGGTGCGGGTGCCGGACGCGCGCGCGTTCGTGACGCTGGGTGCGCCGTACGATCCCGGGCACGTGACGCACAACTTCGCCGACGCGCTGGAGCGCATCCGCGCTGACGGCGCGGCGGAGGTGGATCTCGGCGGGCGTCCGTTCCGCATCGGCCGGGCCTTCGTCGATGACATCGCCGCCGAGGCGGTTCGCCCGGCGATCCGCGATCTCGGCCGGGCGCTCCTGGTGATGCACGCACCCCGCGACGCCGTCGTGGGGATCGACAACGCCACCCGCATCTTCCTCGAGGCACGCCATCCCAAGAGCTTCGTCACCCTCGATACCGCGGACCACCTGATCTCGAAGGCCGCCGATGCCGAATACGCCGCCGAGGTGATCGCTGCCTGGGCGGCGCGCTATCTCGAGCTCGAACCGCCCGCGCCGCCGCCCGGGGCGCCCGAGGGCGTGGTGCGGGTCTCGGAGGCCGATGCGGACGGGTTCCTCCAGGACGTGACCGCCGGCCCCGCGCATCACGCGCTGGCCGACGAACCGCTCGCTTTCGGCGGCACCGACCGCGGGATGACGCCCTACGGCTTTCTCGCCGCCGGCCTCGGTGCCTGCACCTCGATGACCATCCGGATGTACGCGCGCCGCAAGGGCTGGCCGCTCGCCCATGTCCGGGTCGACGTGACCCACGGCAAGGTCCATGCCCAGGACACCGAAGCCGAGGAGGCACGGATCGACGTGTTCCGCCGGTCGATCGTGCTCGAGGGCCCGCTCGACGAGGACCAGCGCGCGAAGCTCGCCGAGATCGCGGACAAGTGCCCCGTCCACCGGACGCTGGAGCGCGGCGTGCGGGTCGAGACCGAGCTGCGGCAGGGTGAGGACGCCGGCGACTGATCCCGCGAGGCGGGTGCGCCCGGCGCCCGCGCCCGGCGGCGGCGGCTTGCCGTTAACGCCTTGACAGCTACGTCCGTGGCGATCATCGTGCCTGAATTCAAAGCGCTTTGGAGCCCGGCAAACAGGGTGGCGCGGGACCGAACGGCCGGCGAACGGCCTGCGATGGGAGGACTTGACGATGCGTTCAACGCTTTGCGTCGGCGTGGCCGGGCTCGCGCTGATGGCGGGTGCCGCCGCGGCCCAGGACCTGATGTTCGAGCCGGGCGAGGACGACACGTTCAACTGGCAGAGCTACGAGGATTTCGCCGCCGCGCACGACCTCTCCGGCCAGACGCTGACGGTCAACGGGCCCTGGATCGGCGGCGACGGCGACCTGATCGAGAGCGTGCTCGACTATTTCCGCGCGGCGACCGGAGCGACCGTCAATTATGCCGGCTCCGACAGCTTCGAGCAGGACATCGTCATCAGCATCCAGGCGGGCTCGGCACCCAACATCGCCGTCTTCCCGCAGCCGGGCCTCGCCGCCGACATGGCGCGGCGCGGGTTCCTCACCCCACTCGGCCAGGAGACCGCCGACTGGCTCGCCGAGAACTACGCCGCCGGCGAGTCCTGGGTCGATCTGGGCACCTACGCGGGGCCCGACGGCGAGGAGCATCTGTACGGTTTCTTCTACAAGGTCGATCTGAAGAGCCTCGTCTGGTACGTCCCCGAGAACTTCGAGGAGGCGGGCTACGAGGTCCCGGAGAGCATGGAGGACCTCAAGGCGCTGACCGAGCAGATCGTCGAGGACGGCGGCACGCCCTGGTGCATCGGCCTCGGCTCGGGGGCCGCGACCGGCTGGCCGGCGACCGACTGGGTCGAGGACATGATGCTGCGCAACAACCCGCCGGAGGTCTACGACCAGTGGGTGACCAACGAGATCCCCTTCGACGATCCCCAGGTGATCACCGCCATCGAGGATTACGGCTGGTTCGCGCGCAACGACGATTTCGTCTCCGGCGGGTCGAGCGCCGTGCCGACCACCGACTTCCGCGACAGCGCCGCGGGGCTCTTCGAGTTCCCGCCGCAGTGCTACCTGCACCGCCAGGCGTCGTTCATCACCACCTTCTTTCCCGAGGGAACCGAGGTCGGCGAGGACGTCGATTTCTTCTACTTCCCCGCCTATGCCGGGAAGGACCTGGGCAAGCCGGTGCTCGGCGCCGGCACGCTCTTTGCGATCACCCAGGACAGCGACGCGGCGCATGTCTTCATCGAATTTCTCAAGACGCCGATCGCGCACGAGGTATGGATGGCTCAGCAGGGGTTCCTCACCC
The DNA here is from genome assembly GCA_038214855.1 of Rhodobacterales bacterium. Taxonomy (GTDB): domain Bacteria; phylum Pseudomonadota; class Alphaproteobacteria; order Rhodobacterales; family Rhodobacteraceae; genus Amaricoccus. The sequence continues at coordinate 3,641 of JBBQRM010000290.1, forward strand.
CCTACACGGAGGTCAATCCCGAGGCCTATGCCACCGACACCTTACGCGCGCTCGGCGACGTGCTGCTCGGCGCCACGACCTTCCGCTTCGACGGGTCGGACCTGATGCCGGGCGAGATCGGCGCGGGCGCCTTCTGGACCGGCATGGTCGATTACACCACCGGTGCCGACGCCGAGACGGTGGCAGCACAAATCCAGGATCGCTGGAACTCCGTCAAATAGGCCCGGACGACCGACGATCGACCGTCCGGGACCTCTCCCGGGCGGTTCAGCCATAAGATCGGGAGGGCCTTTCGTGAATCCACTCCTGCAAGGTGCGCTCACGATCGTTCTTGGGGTCGTGGGCTGCGTGGGATACTTCTATTTCTCCAACCTGGTGCTCGACAAGGCGATCTTCCCCGCCAAGGGGCCGCAGGCGGGCCGCAACATCACCCGCGCCAGCAGGGTCCGGCCGTGGCTGTTCCTGTTTCCAGCGATCTTCGCGCTCGGCCTCTATCTCGTCTATCCGGTGGTGGGCTCGTTCTGGCGCTCGCTGTTCAATCGGTCCGGCAACGAGTTCGTCGGACTGGGCAACTACGTCTCGCTGTTCAACGACGGCGGGTTCCTGATCAGCCTGCGCAACAACTTTCTCTGGGTGCTGGTCGTGCCGGCGATGGCGACCTTCCTCGGGCTGGTCGCCGCACAGCTCACCGACCGGCTCGTCTGGGGCAACATCGCCAAGTCGCTGATCTTCATGCCGATGGCGATCTCCTTCGTCGGCGCATCGCTGATCTGGAAGTTCGTCTACGCCAACGACGCCGACATCGGGCTGATCAACGCCCTGCGCGCCGCGATCGGTTTAGAGAACCCGATCGACGTGCTCCAGATCCCGTTCTGGAACAACTTCTTCCTGATGCTGATCC
>JBBQRM010000291.1:0-4538 GCA_038214855.1 Rhodobacterales bacterium
CTGCCCCCCTTGATTGAACGGATAGCAGCCGATTGCGACCTCCGGATGCGCCTCGGCCACCTCCCTGAGCGGCCCCGCGATCCGCCCCTCCGGCAGCGGCACCCGCACCGTCTCCGTCAACAGCGGTCGCCCCCCCGCCAGCCGCGGCAGCAGTCCCGCCAGCATCGCCTGAAAGATCGCCGGCACCCCCGCCATCACGTGGACGTTGCCGATCGAGAACCCCGGCGCCTTGCTGACCGGGTTGTCGATCAGGACCGCCCCTTCAGGCACCCGCGCCATCCTCAGCCGCGCGTCGTTCAGCTCGTTCTCCGGGTCGGCGTAATTCGTGGCCAGCACCGCCCGCGCGTCCTCCCGCACCCCGATCGCCACCCCGAAGGCCCGCGCGACCGCATCCGCCGTGATGTCGTCATGCGTGGGCCCGATCCCGCCCGAGGTGAACACATGGGTGTAGCGCCCCCTTAGCGAGTCGAGCGCCGCCACGATCTCGCCCTCCACGTCCGGCACCACCCTCGCCTCGCGCAGGCCGATCCCCCGCGCCGCCAGCGCCTCCGCCAGATGCGGCATGTTCGCGTCCCGCGTTCGCCCCGACAGGATCTCGTCGCCGATGGTCAGCATCGCCGCCGTGGGATTGGGAGAGCTCTTGGCCATGGGACATCCTCGCAGTGACACGGGCCCCGCGTATAGCCGAATTCTCCCCGCCCGGTGAAGTGCCGGCGGGGGGACTTGGCATCGGCGGTTCGTGGGGCCTATATTCCGGGCTCCACAAAGGGAGAAGCGGGTGTTGGAAGGCTTTCCGCCCGGCCGTCTGAACAGAGACGGCATAAAGATACACCGGCCCGAGGATTTCGTCGGCATGCACGCCGCCGGGCGGCTGGCCGCGGAGATCCTCGATTTCGTCGCGGCCCTGGTTGTGCCGGGCGTCACCACCGCGGCGCTGGACGCGGCGATCCACGACCACATCCGCGCCGCGGGCGCGACCTCGGCGACCGTCGGCTACAAGGGCTACGCCCATGCCTCGTGCATCTCGATCAACCACGTGGTCTGCCACGGCATCCCCTCATCGAGGCGGCTGAGGGACGGGGACATCCTCAACATCGACGTGACGGTGATCCTGGACGGCTGGTACGGCGACACCAGCCGGATGTTCGTCGCGGGCAAGCCGGCCCGCAAGGCCGCGCGGCTGATCGACATCACCCACGACGCGCTGATGGAGGGCATCGAGCAGGTGCGGCCGGGCAACACTTTCGGCGACATCGGCGCGGCGATCCAGCGCTTCGCCGAAGCGGCGCGCTGCTCGGTGGTGCGGGACTTCTGCGGGCACGGGCTGGGCAGGGTATTCCATGCCGCGCCGAATGTGCTGCACTACGGGCGCTGGGGGGCGGGTCCGGTGCTCGAGCCGGGGATGTTCTTTACCATCGAGCCGATGATCAACCTCGGGCGGGCCGAGACGAAGGTGCTCGACGACGATTGGACGGCCGTGACCAAGGACCGCTCGCTGTCGGCCCAGTTCGAGCATTCGGTGGGGGTGACGGAGACCGGCTGCGAGATCTTCACCCTGTCGCCGGCGGGGCGGTTCCACCCGACCTGGGAGCGGGGCTGACAGGTGGGTCGCACGGTGTCGCACCGTGCGACATGCACACGACCGTTGAAATAATTGAAGAAAAACCGACGTTTTTATCTTTTGTTAGGATCGTGGCACGGACACGACCGTTCGGGGCGCGCCCTTTGGCGCGATGAGGAGCGCGCAGGTGCGCGCAGGTGCGCGCGGAGTCTTTGGTGGACACGCGCGTGTGCGCGCGTGTCGCCTGCTCTCCAGGTAAGCTTGTCAGTATGAAACCGGAGGGCCAGGCGGACGAAGGGTGCGGCGGGGCTCGTGCATCCAGCTTGCAGCCGGATGCCGAGGTCCGGGATGAGCGGCCCCGGTTCTGGGCCAAAAGAGCGCGGCGGTTCAGGGGAAGCGGATCGCGGTGATCTCCATCGACAGCGCGCCCTTGGGGCGCTCCCAAATCGCTTCGGAGCCGACCTCGCCGCCGATCAGCGCGCGGCCCAAGGGGGAGAAGGGGGTGATGCGGCCTTGCGCCGGGTCGGCCTCGTCCTCTCCGACGATGCGGAATGTGTGGGTCTCGCCGTTCTCGTCCTTCACGTCGACCTCGGCGCCGAAGGCGACGATGCCCTCGGGCTGGTGGTGGGGATCGACGACGATGGCCCGCCCGATGCGGTCGTGCAGGAAGCGGACCTCGCGTTCGAGAGCGGCGAGGTGGAGGTCGATCTCGGCGCTGTCGCTCTCGGCGCGCAGGGCGGTCTCGCGGCCCTCGGCCTCTTCGAGACGCTTGCGCAATATGGCGAGCCCGTCGGGGGTGATGTAATTCGGATTGCCGGTCTGCGGCAGGTCCTGGAGATCGGCGGTGCCCGCGCCGTCGTCTTCCTTGGTGAAGGCCTTGCTCATGCTGGTCCGTCCTTTCCCGGCGCGCCGCCGGTATCACCCCATCGTCCCGCGGATCGGGCGCGGACGCAACCCCGCATCCCATGGCTGCGCCTCGGCCGCGTCGCCCAGCTCGAGGACCGGGCCCCCGGCCGCCGCGGCGTCGGCGGGATCGTGGGTGACGAGCAGCACCGGCAGGCCTTCGCTCCTGGCATGGTCGAAGACGAAGGCGCGGACCTGGCTGCGCAGGACCGCGTCGAGCTTTGAAAAGGGCTCGTCGAGCAGGAGCGCGCGCGGTCGCGAGAGCAGCACCCGCATCAGTGCGACCCGCGCCCGCTGACCGCCGGAGAGCGTCGCGGGGTCGCGGTCCGCCATGCCGTCGAGCCCGGCCTCGGCCAGCGCCGCCTCGACCGCCGCTCGACGCGCGGCGCGGCCGCGCACCTCGGGCAGCAGGCCGAAGGCGAGGTTGCCGCCGACGCTCAGATGCGGGAACAGCAGGTCGTCCTGGAAGAGGATGCCCATCCGGCGGGCCTGCGGCGGCAGGCAGGTCAGATCGCGCCCGTCGAGCAGGATGCTTCCCTCGGCTTTGAAGCCGGGGGCGAGCGTGCCGATGGCGTAGGCGAGCAGCGTAGACTTGCCGGCGCCCGAGGGACCCATCACCGTCAGCACCTCGCCCGGGGCTACGCGGGCCGAAAGCGCGACCAGAAGCCGTGCCTCGCGGGCGATGCGCACGCCGCGGAACTCGAGCCCCGCGCTCACGGACGCGCCCTCAGACCGCGCCGGTCGCGCCAGACGAGTGCGGGGAGCGCGAGCGCGAGCGCGAAGGCCGCGAAGGGGGCGAGCATCTGGAGGATGGCGTAGACGCCGATCAGCCGCCGGTCGCCGCCAGCGGCGAGCGCCACCGCCTCGGTGGTGAGCGTCGGGACCCGCCCCGCTCCGATCAGGAGCGTCGGCAGGTAGAGCCCGACCGACACCGCGAAGCCCACCGCCGCGGCGGTCAGCACCGGCGCGAGCAGGAGCGGCAGCCGCACCCGCCAGAAGATGCGCGACCGCCCGGCGCCGAGGCTCGCCGCGACCGTGGCGTAGCGCGGATCGAGGGCGGCGAAGGGATCGGCGAGCGAGAGGTAGACGTAGGGCAGCACGAAGACGAGATGCGCGAGCACGACGCCCGCGCGGGTCCCGTCGAGGCCGATCGTGCCGCCGAGGATCTGCAACCCGAAGAGAAACGCCACCTGCGGGATCAGGAGCGGCAGGTAGAGGAGCCACGGGCCGGGCCGGTCCGGCCCCGTGCGCCGGGCGCCGGCCTCGAGGCAGGCGAGCACCAGCGCGAGGGCCAGCCCCGTCGCGGCGAGCCCGAGGCTGAGCGTGGTGATCAGCGTCGGGCCGAGCGTCGGCCAGGCGCGGGTCCAGATGCGCAGGCTCGCGGTCGCGGGCAGCACGTCGGGGAAGCTCCAGAGTCCCGCGACCGACCAGACCGCGAGCCCGGCGAGCCCCAGGAGCACCGGCACGGTCGCGAGCACCGCGGCGAGGCCGCCCAGCGCCTGCCACAGCGCGTCGGCGCTGCCGCGGCCGCCGCGGAGCGTGCGCGCGCGGCCGATACGCGCGGCGAGGCGCTCACCGAAGCGCCAGAGCCCGAAGGCGGCAAGCACCAGCGCGAGTTGCAGGATCGCGCCGGCCGAGGCCTTGAACCACAGCGCGAGGTCGGGGTTGCGCATCCAGCCCGTCAGGCGCACCGCGAGCGGCGCCGGCGTGGTGGGCCCGAGGATCATCGCCACCTCGACCGAGGAGAGCGCATAGGCGAGCACGGCGTAGACGGCGAGGCGGATCTGGGGATAGACGCGCGGCAACACGCATCTCACCCAGGCCGTCACGGGCGCGTAGCCGAGCGAGAGCGCAACGGCGCGGCTGCGCTCGGCATCGGCCTGGGGGAGTGCTGCGAGCGTCATCAGCATCAGGAACGGCACTTCCTTGACCACGAGCCCCGCGATCAGCGCGAGGCCGAGCGGGTCGCCGACGATCAGCCAGTCGGGCGGGACCTGCCAGCCGGTCGCCCAGGGCGAGAGCGCGCGCGCGATCCAGCCCGAGGGCGCGATCAGGAACGCGAGACCGAAGGCCG
>JBBQRM010000292.1:0-4508 GCA_038214855.1 Rhodobacterales bacterium
CGGCGCGTCGGGATGGTGGACCTGTGGCCGACGCAGGCGCTGGAGGCGCACCGGCTGCTGGCGCCGCTGGGGCCCGAGCCGCTGGGGGCAGAGTTCGACGCGGCGCATCTGCTGGCGCGGAGCTCCGGGCGCCGCGTCCCGCTCAAGGCGGTGCTGCTCGATCAGCGCGTGGTGGCGGGTCTTGGCAACATCTACGTCTGCGAGGCTTTGTGGCGGGCGCGGCTGTCGCCCTTCGCGCCGGCGGGGTCGCTGAGCCGAGGGCGCGCGCGGCGGCTCGTCGCCTCGGTGCGCGCGGTGCTCCTCGAGGCGACGGCCGCGGGCGGCTCGTCGCTGCGCGACCATCGGCGCACGGACGGGGAGCTGGGCTATTTCCAGCACAGCTTCGCCGTCTATGGCCGCGCCGGCCGCCCCTGCCTGCGGACGGGCTGCGGCGGCACCGTGCTCAGGGGGGTGCAGTCGGGGCGGTCGAGCTTTCACTGCCCGGCCTGCCAGCGGCGGGGTTGAACGGCGCGGCCCCGGTGCTAAGTCTGGCCGCTCCATCCCGGGGGCGAGGAGAGCGAACGTGGCGTTTGAAACACTGGTCGTCGAGGTCGAGGACCACGTCGGGTTGATCCGGCTGGACCGGCCGGACGCGCTGAACGCGCTCAACGCGCAGCTTCTCGACGAGCTCGCCGAGGCGCTGGGCGAGATGGACGCGTCGAACCGGGTGCGCGCCATCGTGCTCACCGGCTCGGACAAGGCCTTCGCCGCGGGGGCCGACATCAGGGAGATGGCCGACAAGTCTTTTGTGGACATGTATCTCGAGGACGCCTTCACCGGCCCGACCGAGGCGATCGGCCGCGTGCGCAAGCCGATCATCGCGGCGGTTGCGGGATATTGTCTCGGCGGCGGCTGCGAGCTCGCGATGATGTGCGACATCATCCTCGCCGCGGACAATGCGAAGTTCGGCCAGCCGGAGATCAACCTCGGGGTCATTCCGGGCATGGGCGGGACCCAGCGGCTGACGCGCGCCGTGGGCAAGGCCAAGGCGATGGAGATGTGCCTGACGGGCCGGTTCATGGATGCGGACGAGGCCGAGCGCAGCGGGCTCGTCAGCCGGGTCGTGCCCGCCAAGGAGCTGTTGCGCGACGCGCGCGAGACCGCCGCCAAGATCGCCGAGAAGTCGCCCCTGACGGTGCGCGCGGCCAAGGAGGCTGTGAACCGCAGCTTCGAGACGACGCTGCGCGAGGGTCTCGGCTTTGAGCGGCGGCTGTTCTACGCGCTGTTCTCGTCGGAGGACCAGGAGGAGGGGATGGCCGCGTTTGCCGAGAAGCGCAGCCCGAAGTTCCGCGGACGCTGAGGCGGGGTTGGGATCGGCGGTTGACTTCGGTTTCCGCCGGAGCTAGAGACGCTGCTTCGGAAATACCGTGATCGACAGGACCGGACCCCAGACATGGCCAATTCGCCGTCATCCAAGAAGCGCGCGCGCCAGATCGAGGCCCGCACCGCCGTCAACACCGCGCGCCGCTCGCGCATGCGCACCTTCATCCGCAAGGTCGAGGAGGCGATCGCTAGCGGTGACCAGACCGCCGCCGCGGCGGCGCTGAAGTCGGCCCAGCCCGAGATCATGCGCTCGGTGACCAAGGGCGTCGTGCACAAGAACACCGCGAGCCGCAAGGTCTCGCGCCTCGCGAGCCGCGTCAACGCGCTCGGGCCGACGGCCTGAGACCGGCGGGGGACCGCGCGGGTCCTTCCGCGAGATCCCCGGCTGCGGGCTTCCTCCGCCTTTCGAAACTCCAGCGACGCGCGTCCCGCCGGGGCGCGCGATCGGCATGTTCATGCCTCGCGCAGGCGTGCCAACGGCGAGATGCGGGCCGCCCCGGACGATGTTCCGCGTTCGGACCCGTTGTCGCCCGAGACGCTCTTCGCTATGGTTAATCGTCACGAAACGATTCTGGACCTCCGCGAGAAACAGTTAACTTCGCTATTACCACGTATAGCGAACTAATTTGCGTTCACAGGTTGCGCAAATATGCAGTAATCTGAGCTGGCGGCGAGGTAGGAAATTGTGACAGCGGCGACGACAGGGTCTCTTCGTGGTGGCCTTTTGTCGGGAAATCCGCAGGACGGCGTTCGTGCCGCCCTCGAAGGTGAAGACATACGGAGGATCCATCCATGTCAGAGCAAGCCCCGGGCCGAACGCGCGGCGTTGCGGCGAGCGGTCTGCGAGGGGTGGCGGGACGACGACAGCGGCAGCGGGCGGCGCGCCCTGCGAAGCCTCGGGCCGGACGCAACTGATGCCTCCGGAGCCGCTTTCGATGAAACCGCAGCTGATGGCGAAGCACATGGACAGGCCGGGCGAGTCGTGGGATCGGGTGCGCGGGGCGCTGCGCCGGCGGCTGGGCCGGGATGCGTTTCACAACTGGATCGATCCTCTCGTCTGCCTCGGCTCCGATCAGGGGGTGGTGCTGTTCACCGCGCCCACCAGCTTCATCGGCACCTGGGTCGCGCGCAACTACGGCGACGCGATCCGCCAGCTGCTGATCGAGGACGGGATCGCCGTCGGCCGGCTCGACTTCGCGGTCGCTCCGGCGCCTCCCTGCCCCCGTGCGTCGCCGCGCGAGGGAGGCGAGGCGGAGCCGGCGTTCGGCGTGCGTCCTCTGCCGGTGCGCGCGTTCGGACGCGCTGCGCGAGAGGCGCGGCCCGAGGCGGAGCTGCCGGCCGATGCCGCCGCGGCGGAGACGGCGCTGCGCGGCAGGGGGATCGGCGCGAGCGACATCGAGCTGCCGCAATCGCCGCTCGACGCCCGCTTCACCTTTGACACCTTCGTGGTCGGCAAGCCCAACGAGCTCGCGCATGCCGCGGCCCTGCGGGTGGCGACGCGCGGCACGGTCGCCTTCAATCCGCTGTTCCTTTACGGAGGTGTAGGCCTCGGCAAGACGCATCTGATGCATGCGATCGCCTGGGAGCTGCGCGCGAGCGTGCCTGAGGCCCGCGTGCTTTATCTCTCGGCCGAGCAGTTCACCCACCGCTTCGTCTCGGCGATCCGCTTCCAGGACATGCACGGGTTCAAGGAGCTGTTCCGCTCGGTGGACATGCTGATGGTCGATGACGTGCAGTTCATCGCCGGCAAGGATTCGACCCAGGCCGAGTTCTTTCACACGTTCAACGCGCTGATCGACCAGCGGAAGCAGATCGTGATCTCCGCCGACCGCGCCCCGGGCGAGATCGATGGGATGGAGGAGCGGATCAAGTCGCGGCTGCAATGGGGCCTGGTCGTGGACCTGCATCCGACGGATTACGAGCTGAGGCTCGGCATCCTGCAGTCCAAGGCCGAGGCGCAGCTCGAACAGCATCCGGGCGTGGCGATCGGTGGGGGCGTGCTCGAGTTCCTCGCGCACCGGATCAGCTCGAACGTGCGGGTTCTCGAGGGGGCGCTGACCCGGCTCTTCGCCTTCGCGAGCCTGGTCGGCCGCGAGATCAACCTCGACATGACGCAGGAATGCCTAGCGGACATCCTGCGCGCCTCCGAGCGCAAGGTCACGATCGACGAGATCATCCGCAAGGTCGCCGACCACTACACCCTGCGCATCTCCGACCTGCTGAGCGCCCGGCGGGCGCGGTCGGTGGCGCGGCCGCGGCAGGTGGCGATGTATCTGGCCAAGACGCTGACCTCGCGCTCTCTGCCCGAGATCGGCCGGCGCTTCGGCGGCCGCGACCACACCACGGTGATCCACGCGGTGCGCAAGATCGAGGAGCTGAAGAAGACCGACAGCCAGATCGCCGAGGACGTCGAGCTGCTGCGGCGGATGCTCGAGGCCTGAGCGAGCGGCGGCGCCGGGGGCAAAGACCCGGCGGCCGTCGAGCCGCCGGGGGAGAGGGTCAGGCGGCGACGGTGCGTCGGCGTCGCGCAGCGCCCAGCGCGCCGAGCGATCCCACCAGCAGCCAGCCGGCGGCGGGCAGCGGGATGGGCGCTACGTCTGCGGCAACGGTGGCCACGCCGGCACCGAGCTTGTTGTCGATGGACCTGACGTACCAGCCGAAGACGTCGCCCGGCATGATCCGCAGGCTGAAGAGGCCCATCTGGCCGGCTGCGCCGGCGTCGGCGGTGAGCTGGGTCTTGACGCCGTTCAGGATGAAGCCGAACGGATCGAAGGCGGCCCCGCGCCTGTCGAGGCTGAGGTAGCTCCAGGCGCCATCGACCTTCCAGCCGGGAGCGGCTTTGGGCTTGGAGGCGACGGCGCTGTAGATCGTGTCGATCGGGCATTTCGACTTGCCGCAATTGTTGCCGAAGAGAACGAAGGAGGCGTCGAAGCCGCCTGAGGCGGTGGTATCAACGACCGAGCCGGAGCCCCCTTGCTTGTGGAGCATCCAGTCGAGCGTCGCCGCGGAGGCGGGTCCGCCCAGTATGGCCAGTGCAAGCACCAGTGTCGCCAGAGACCGCATATGAGAACTCCTTTACTGCGGTTAAACAACGGGTCCCAAAATGGCGAAACGGAGAAGTTTGTCAATAATCTCTTAAAGATAAT
>JBBQRM010000293.1:0-4506 GCA_038214855.1 Rhodobacterales bacterium
GGCACCTTCGACGTCGCGATCATCGCCGTCCCCGGCAGCGCGCCCTTCGGTTGGATGGGCGCCTCGCCGCCGGAGGGGGAGGTCTCTATTCTGCCCGCGGCGCTCCTCGAGCCAATCCTCGAGCTTGTCGAGGCTCCGGAAAAAGGAACGGTCGCCACACGCACCCTGATCGCGGAGTTCGACGGGTCGCCGTGGGTCTTCGCGATCGCGCGCATGACCCCCGTCGATGGCGCCCCGTCCGGCATGCGGCCAGCGGAGCTGCCGCGGCAGATCCACGGGGTGCGGCTGACGCAGGAGCGGCTGAGCCAGATCGGCCAGGATATTCTCGGTGCCGACATCTCGCTCGCCGAGACGGTCCTGCCGGGGCAGGCGAGCGTCTCGCTCGTGAACCACGAGGGAGCGGTGCTCGCGAACCTGGTCTGGGACGCGCCGCGTCCGGGCGCCAGCATTCTTCGCAGGGTGGCAGTCCCTCTCGCGCTGGCGCTCGGAGTCGTGACGATCATCAGCGCCATCAGCTCGTTCGTGGCCGTGCGTTCGGCGCAGGAACTCGAGCGGGCTCTGCAGGCGGCCAAGGCGGCCGCCCGAAGCAAGACCGAGTTTCTCTCGAATGTCAGTCACGAACTCAGGACCCCGATGAACGGCGTCCTGGGGGCGGCGCAACTGCTCCAGATCACAGAGCTCGATGCCGAGCAGAAGGAACTCGTCGCGGTGCTGCTGGCATCGGCGAACGCTCAGATGGCATTGATCTCGGATCTCCTCGACCTCAGCCGTCTCGATTCCGGAGCCGTAAGGTTGCAGTCGCATCCCTTCGAGCCGGCCCTGATTCTCACGGAGGTCACCGACATGATGCAGGTCGCGGCGTCTGCGAAGCAGATCCGGCTCGAGCTCGACTGCGGCGATCTCGAGGGCCTGTGCGTTCGCGGCGACGCACAGGCCTTCCGCCAGGTGGTGACGAACCTGATTGGAAACGCGGTGAAGTTCACCGACAACGGCTCCGTCGAGGTCCGCGCCTCCATCGACGCGGACCGCACGGGGGTGCGCGTGAGCGTGGCCGACACCGGCCCGGGGATTCCGGAGGCGGCGCTGCCGCGCATCTTCGAGCGGTTCTACCAAGTCGACAGCTCGATGTCGCGCTCGAGCGAAGGCACCGGCCTCGGCCTGGCCATCAGCCGCAAGCTCGCGCACACGCTGGGCGGCGACATCGAGGTGGCGACCCGGCCGGGCAGGGGCTCGACCTTCCGCTTCACAGCCCGGTTCGAGGCCCTCTCAGGGGCGGCGGAAGTCCGCGATGCAGCCTGACCCCGGCTCCGGCGCGGAGCCCTCCGCGCCGGGCGCTCCCGGAGCGGAAGATACGATCCTGATCATTGAGGACAACCAGACGAACGTGCTGATCCTGCGCGCGATGCTCAGGCGGCATGGTTATGCGACGTTCGTCGCGACCGACGGGATCGAAGGCGTCGAGATGGTTCGTCGCCTTCGACCGCGCCTTGTCCTGATGGACCTGCACATGCCGCGTCTCGACGGTTTCGCCGCGACGGCGCAAATCCGCCGTCTCGGGGGCGGGCAAGACGTGTCGATCGTCGCGGTGACCGCCAACGCGAGCCCGGAGGTTCACGCTGCGTGCTTGGCCTCCGGCTTCGATGCGGTGTTGTCCAAACCAGTGCTGCTCGACGCGTTGATCGCCATGGTCCGCCGCTTTCTGCCGAACTGAGCGCCGACGGTCTCTGGTGTCTTCTCGCCTTGCAGCCCGAGCAGGAAGAAATAGTGCTGCGGGCAGAAGTCGAGATAGAGCGGACGCATCCAATGCTCGGGTGCGAGCCCACCGTCGAGGCAGAAGCCGTAATCCTCGCGCAGCTCCTCCCCCGGGGCAACGTTGCGCAGGGCCACGATGTGGTCCTCTTCGAGCTTCGGCCAGAAGTCGAGCCCGACATTCGCCCGGTCTCCGGACCCATGGTTCAGGAACTGCATTCCGTCGGTATACCACAGAAACAGCCCGGACGGCTTGTGGAGGTAACCCCCCCAGAGCGCGAAGGACAGGGTCTCTGGGTCCAGCGCCGCGAGCTCGTCGGGCGTGCAAACCCGCATCGCCGCATCGAACTGCCAGACCTTGGTTCCCGCGGCGATCGCTTCGCGCGCGAACGCACCGGTGCCGTGGAGACCGCTGCGTTTGAATTCGACTTCGACATTCCATCCCATCGACTACTCCTCCTGACGCTACTCGGCTTGGTTGGGTGCTTTCCTGCGTTCCCGAAGCAGGGCGAGAACGGTTTTAGGAATTCTAGCCGGAGATGAATATATTTATCTAAACGTTTCGTTAATTGCCATCCGAAGTTGTATTTTTGCTACGTGAAGCTCGCGGAGCGACTGTTCGAAAAGCCTCCAGCCGCTTGCCGCGGCAAAGGCGATGCGAAATAGCAAGACCTGGGGCGCGCGAGGAACCAGAGCGGCGCCCTTCGGCGCTTACTCCTCGAGGGTTCCACCTTGGGCGGCGTCTTGTCTTGCTCGGCCTCGATCCAGGCCAGCACCGCACTCTTCGTAGCGCGGGCCCGTCAAAATCATCCCGAAGCGCAATCGCAGCCGCCATGGCAAGCCGATGACGAGCGCCACCACCACCTCAACCCAGAAATAGCCGAAGTTCAGAAGCGCGAGATGTCAGACGATCCGGCGCAGGTCTCGGTCGAGGGCATTCATCTATGGACCCCCGACGTCGCCGCCGCTTCGCGGCCCGCCGGCATGATCCCGTGCATCGCTCTCGTCCCGAGCCGGTCGATTTGCGCACCCGGTAGGTGGCAAGAGCGGCTGGATCGAGGGGCCGCTCTTCGACGACCTGAATGACTTCAGTTTGCCGGCACCATCTCCTCGCCGCGGTGGGTGGCCGAGACCCAGGCGACGATGGCGACGATCACGGCGAGAAAGATCGCGCTGGTGACGACCGTGCCGAGGCCGAGGCCGCCGTATTCGCTGGGTTGCGACAGCAGATCGCCGAAGGAGGCGCCGAGCGGCCGGGTGAAGATGTAGGCGATCCAGAATGCCCAGCTCGCGTCGAGCCTCAGCACGAAGTAGCCGAAGGTGATCGAGGCGATGATCAAGGCGAAGAGGATGCCGGTCGCGACGTAGCCGAGGCCGAACTGCTCCGCCACCAGATCGCCCGCCGCGGTGCCGAGTGCGAAGGTGAAGAGGATCGCGAGCCAGTAGAACGCCTCGCGCCGGAAGGTGAAGATGGTGTGGATCGAGAGCGTGCGTTCCGAGGCATACCATGCCGCGAAGGTGGCCCCGAGAGCGGCGGTGAAGCCGATCGTCGTGGTGACCAGCGAGACACCGAAATTGTCGACCAGGTTGTCGGTGATGAGCGTGCCCACGATCGAGATCAGCACCACGGCGAGCCAGTAGGCCCAGGGCACGTAGCGCTTCTGGCCGAACTGGAGGAAGAGCGCGCCGACGAGTATGGCCGCCATGAGGAGCGAGGTGGCGGTGAGGCCCAGCGCGAGATTGACGGCGAGGAAGTCCGCCGCGGTCTCGCCCATCGTCACGGCCATGAGCTTGATGAGCCAGAACTCGGGCGTGACGGCAGGGACGCGGTTGTAGGCGGCGTGGGCGTCATCGGGATCGGAGGCGGAGGTCGCTTGGGGCGTAGCGACGCCGGAGATGTTGGTCATGATCGGTCGGGTTCCTTTGATCGGCGTCAGTTGGACATCAGGGCGAGGCCCTGGGCGAAGAAGTCGTCGGCGCGGGCGTCGTCGTCGGCGTTGCAGCGCTCGGTGCCCTTGGCTTGAAGCGTGTCGACGGTCGCGACGTCGGCGTCCGTAAGCGTCGCGCCGGCGCGCGTGGTCCGGAACGTGTCGAGCATCACCTCGCAGGGTAGCGGGCGACCGTTGGCGTCGGTGGTGGCGATGCCCGCCACGGTCAGGGCGCCGGTGGCGGCAGCGGTGTCGCCGGGCGCGCGGGACGGGTCGGCGAGTTCGGCCTGAAGGTCGGCGAGCGTCGTCTCGACCTTGGCCGGGTCGGGCGACTTCGCTCGGAGCGCATCAAGGGCGGCGTCGGCGGCGGTGTCGACGTTGCCCCAGGCGGTGGTATTGATCGGCCGCAGGCCTTTCTGCGCATCGTCCCAGGCCGTCTCGAAGTCGGTGATCCGCGCCTCGGCGGCGGTGAGGTCGCCTTTCGCGGCGGTCGCCTGCACGTCGGTCACAATGGTGGTGAACGGCGTCATGTCGCCCAGCGACGGACCCGCATCGGCCTGCGTCTGCGCAGCCGGCGCGGGTGCGATCAGGCTGTAGCCGGCCGCGAACACGCCGACAGGCAGGGCGATGAGCGCCGCGCTCAGAAGAAGGTCCCTCATTGTTCGATCCTCGAAGGGGACCGGTGACAGCATCGGCCCGTCGTTCCTGCGGAGGTCTTACGGCGCGCGCGGCCAGCCTCCGATGGATCGATCATGGTGGGGGAGCCATACGGCTGGCTGTCCGCCAGATCATATACCCGCAACGTTCCGCGGGCGCAGGGCTGACGGAC
>JBBQRM010000294.1:0-4489 GCA_038214855.1 Rhodobacterales bacterium
ATTTGTCACGGGACAAATCGAGCGGGACGGCTGCCGGGGACGGGCCCATCCGGCAAGGGGGCCGAGGCCATCAGCCGGAGATCGTACGGAAACGATAGCGCGCCGCCGGGTCACAGCCCCCAGAACAGCGGGATCAGCAGGCAGGCGCTGATCCCGATCACCAGGTTCATCGGCACGCCGATCCTGAGGTAGTCGGTGAACTTGTAGCCCCCCGGCCCGTAGACCAGCATGTTGGTCTGATAGCCGATGGGGGTGGCGAAGCTCGCCGAAGCCGCGACCATCACCGCGACCACCAGCGGCCGCGGGTCGATCCCGAGCCGCACCCCGAGCGCGATGGCGATGGGTGTCATCACCACGGCGACGGCGTTGTTGCTGACCGTCTCAGTCAGGACGGTCGTCAGCATGTAGACCGACAGCAACACCACCCAGGCCGGCATCCCGTCGAGATGCGGCGCGATCCGCTCCACGATGAAGGCGACCGCCCCGGAATGGTCGAGGGCCGCCCCGATGGCGAGCATCGCGAAGATCAGCGCCATCAGCCGCGCGTCGATGAAGTTGAACGCCTCGTCGGCGTCGAGCGTGCGGGTGACGAGCACCACCACGACGCCGGCGAGTGCCAGGATGTGGATCGGCGCCACCTCAAAGGCCGCGAGACCCACCACCGAAGCAATGACCGCGATCATCAGCGGCGCGTGCTGGCGGCGGTAGGCGCGCTCGGTCGGCTCGGCGATGTCGACCAGATCGACGTCGGCGGCGAGCCTGCGGATGTCCTCGACCGCGCCCTCGAGCAGCAGCGTGTCCCCGACGCGCACCACCACCTCGTCGAGCTGGCGGCCGATGTTCTGGTTGCGCCGGTGCACGGCGAGCGGATAGACGCCGTAGCGCCGGCGCAGCCGCAGGCTCCCCAGCGAGCGGCCCACCAGCTTGCAGTCGGGCGAGATCAGCGCCTCGACGGTGGAGGTCGAGCGCGAGCCGACCCGGTCGACCAGCGTCACGTCCTGCGTGTCCTTGAGGCCGAGCAGCTCCTGCATCTCGGTGCGCAGCACCACGCGGTCTCCCTCGGCCAGCGTGACATCGGGAAAGTCGCGCCGCTGGCTCTCCTCGCCGCGCAGCACGTCGATCAGCCGCATCCCCTCGCGTTTGAACAGCGAGACATCCATGATCCTGGCGCCGATCAGCGGCGAGCCCTGGGGGACGACGACCTCGGTGAAGAACTTCATCTTCTTGCGCCCGCCGAGGATGTCGGTCATCGAATCGCGGTTGGGCAGCAGCGCCGGCACGAAGAGGCGCATGTAGACAAGGGCGATCGCGGCGAGGCACAGGCCCAGCGGCGTGATCTCGAAGAGTGTGAAGGGCTCGAGCCCCTGGGCGCGGGCGACGCCGTCCACCAGCAGGTTGGTCGAGGTTCCGATCAGCGTGCAGAGCCCGCCGACAATGGCGGTGTAGCTGAGCGGGATCAGGAGCTTGGAGGGTGCCACCCCCAGCGTCTGCGCCAGTTGCACCGCCACCGGGATCAGCACGACGACGACCGGCGTGTTGTTCATGAAGGCCGAGGCGACCACGGTGAAGCCCGCCATCCCCGCCAGCACCCGCCCCGGATGGCGCGCGCCATAGCGCGAGATCAACCGCGAGAGGTTCGCGAGCGCCCCCGTGCGCACCAGCCCGCCCGACAGGATGAACATCGCGGCGATCGTCCAGGGCGCGGGATTGGAGAAGACAGTCAGGACATCGGCGGCCGGCAGCATGCCGGTGGCGAGCAGCACCGCGGCGCCGGCCATCGCCGTCACCTCGGGCGGGTAGATCTCCGAGACGAAGGCCGCCAGCATCGCCACGATCACCGCGAGCGTCAGAAGTGGCGCGAAGAGGTCGCTCGCGATGATCCCGGTCACTGCCGCCTCGTCGGTTGGTTGAGGAATTGGATTGGAGGGAAAGGTCAGGGCCGTGGCTTCCGGCCGCGCGGCGCCTCCTGAACCGCTGTCAAACTGCCTTAAACGCCGCCGCTGCTCAAGCGCTTTCGCGCGGGCGGATCAGCGCCACGCCCGCCAGCATCAGCGCGAAGGCAGCCCAGATGAAGCCGCCGTAGCGCTCGCCGAGCAGCGCCCAGGACCAGGCGACGGCGAAGCCGGTCACCAGATAGGCGATCTGGCTGGCGAAGACCCCGCCGGCGCGGCCGATCAGCCAGATGTAGCTCACATAGGCGCCCGCGTGCAGCAGGCTCGCGCTGAAGAGTGCCGCCTCGGCTGCGCCCCAGGGCCTCAGCACGTCCACCGTCTGGCCGGTCGCCACCGCGAGCGGCAGCGACAGGGCCATGCCCACGAGCGAGGCGCCGAAGAGGAGCTGCGCCGGGTGGAGTCCGCCTGCGCCGCGGCGGGCGAGGTAGATCGTCTCGATCGCGTAGCTGAGCGGCGCGATCAGCGTCAGCAGCACCATTCCGAGCGCGATCCGCGTCGAGACCTCCGCCCCCGGCAGCGCGATCAGCGCTATGGCCGCGGCCCCGAGCGCCACGCCCAGCGCCCGGCGCGGGTCCGGCCGCTCGAAGCGAAGGGCCAGCGCCATCGGCAGCACGAACATCGGCACGCTCGCGAGCAGGATCGCGCGCACCCCCGCCGGCAGCTCGGCTGCGGTGAGGAAGCTGAAATAGCCGGGCAGGACGCTGCCGAAGACGGCGACGGCGGCGAAGGTGCCGAGGTCGCGGCGCGACAGCGCCGGCCCCATCCGGGTGGCCGCGAGCCACAAGCCGAGCGCCGCGGCGGTGATCACCTGCTGCCAGAGCGTAAGGCCGAGCGGCTGATGCCCGCTGGAGACGGCGATGCGCGTGAGCGGCACCGCGAGCCCCCAGGCCGCACCGATGGCGACGAGGGCCGCAACCGGCGAGACGCGCACTTCAGGCGGGGCCCGAGGGGGCGAGACGGCCGCCTGTGCGCAGCGGCTCGGCGCGGGTCGCGCGCCCCGTTGCGTCTTCTGTCTCGACATAGACGCCGCAGAGCGTCGCCTGGCCGAGCGCGGGCGTGAAGCGGCCCTTGCTCATCCCGGTGACGAAGCGGCTGACCGGCTCGAGCTTGTCCATGCCGATGACGCTGTCGTAGTCGCCGCACATGCCGGTGTCGGACTGGTAGGCGGTGCCGCGGGCGAGGATCTGGGTGTCGGCGGTCGGCACATGCGTATGGGTGCCGACGACCAGGCTCGCGCGGCCGTCGCACCAGTGGCCGAGCGCCATCTTTTCGGAAGTCGCCTCCGCATGGACATCCACGATGACCGCCTGGGCCTGGCCGCCGAGGGGGGCTGCCTTGAGGCTCGCGTCGATGGTCGAGAACGGGTCGTCGAAGGGCCTGCGCATGAACACCTGTCCGAGCACCTGGGCGACAAAGACGCGGCGCCCGCCCGGTGCATCATAGAGCCGCGCGCCCCGGCCAGGGGCGGCGCGTGCGTAGTTGAGAGGGCGCAGCACACGCGGCTCGGTCTCGACGAAGCCGAGCATGTCGCGCTGGTCGAAGGCATGATCGCCCAGCGTTAGGCAATCGGCGCCGGCGGCGAGCAGGTCGCGCGCATGCGCCGCGGTCAGACCCATGCCGCCGGATGCGTTCTCGGCGTTGACGACGACGAAATCGAGCCTCAGCCGCTCGCGCAGCCCGGCCAGATGTTCGGCCACCGCCGCGCGGCCGGCCCGCCCCATCACATCGCCGAGAAAGAGGAGTCGCATGATCCGGGCTTATGGGCCGCGGCGCCAGGCTGCAAGGGTGCGCGTCATGCCGGCCTGATGAGCTCCGCTTCGGTGATCACCGCATCCAGCCGCGCGTCGAAGCTCTCGCGAGGCACCGCCTCGACCTGCTGCGCGGCATAGCCGATCCCGAGCGACAGGACCTCGCCCTCGGCGCGGAGGGAAGCGAGCGTGCGGTCGTAGTAGCCGCCGCCGTAGCCGAGCCGGTAGCCCGCGGCGTCGAAGGCGAGCAGCGGCACCAGCAGGACATCAGGCACCACCGTCGCGCCTTCCGCCGGGACCTGCACCCCGAACGGCCCGTCCACCAGCGCCGCATCCGGCGTCCACTCCCTGAACGCGAGCGGTCGTCCCCTGCCCTGGGTCACCGGAACGCACAGGCCGATCCCCAGCCCGTGCAGCGCCAGCATCGCCGGCAGCGAATCGAGCTCGGTGCCGATCGGAAAATAGGCCGAGACCCGGCGCAGGGTCTTCAGCCCTGAAATCTTGGCCAGGACCCGCCCCGCCACTCGCCGGGCGGCACCCATGCCTTCGGCATGAGCCGCCGCACGCACCGCCAGCGCGGTCTTGCGCGCGGCGGCCTTGGCGGCGGCGAGGTCGCTCACGCGGCGGTGCCGGTCAGGCTGATCGTGGAATTCGGGCGGCGGGCCCGGCGCGACCGTGGGAGCGTCAAAGCCCCGAGAGCCTGGATAACCAGGTGGGCACCAGATGCGATAGGCCAGAACCAGTCACAGAGCCAGCTCCCTCGAGAACATTTAAGGCCACTGGGATTTA
>JBBQRM010000295.1:0-4444 GCA_038214855.1 Rhodobacterales bacterium
GGTAAAACGACAGTTTCGACATCGCTCAATCGAGTCAGAAAACCGCCTGCTTGAAAATGCCTTCCCAACCGCCCGAGTCAATCGGTCGCACCATCAACGCCCACGCCGAACTCCACCGCCCGGGGTTTTGCCCCTGTTACCCTATGTCGCCACAGGATTTGCAGACGGTGAGTTCGTTCTCGACGCTCATATGGTCTATTTCACGACGATGGCCATGCTGCTCGCCTATTTCTGTTGGCGCTCCCTCGTCGCCGCGACAGCCGTCGTTCTGGTCCACCACCTGATCTTGAACTTCTCGGCGCCCCTGCTGATCTGGCCGAGCGACGACTACGCCCTGACGCAGTTCCTGATCCATGGCGCACTGGTCGCATTCCTCGCGCCCGTGGAGATCTTCCTGGCCGTCCGCGTCTCCAAGCTCTTTGCCGATGCCGAGACCGCCGCCGCGACGCAGCGATCGATGCTGGAGCGTCTCGACCGGACCTACGGCAAGGGCCTGTCGGCGATCGGTGCCGACAGTCTGCGGCTCAGCGGCCTGGTCGAACGCCAGCTGGAGGGCGCGTCACGGCAGGAATCGTCGATCCAGACGGCCGGCGGCCGTCGAAGAACTCACCGCGAACATCCGCCAGACCGCGGAAAACGCGTCGGCGACCGAGGAGATTTCCGTTCAGGCGGCCGAACGCGCGGAGCGGGCGGGCCGGACGGTGACGGAAGCGGTGGACGCGATGCAGACGATCGCGGAGAAGATCACCATCGTGCGCGAGATCGCGCGCCAGACCGACCTGCTGGCCCTCAACGCTGCCGTGGAGGCGGCGCGCCGGTGAGCACGGGCGGGGCTTCGCCGTCGTCGCCTCCGAAGTGCGCAAGCTCGCCGAGCGCAGCCAGCAGGCCGCCTCGGAGATCTCCGAGATGTCCAACACTACGGTCAGCCTGTCCGGGCAGGTCAGCGACGTCCTGTCGGAACTGGTTCCGGAGATCCGGCGCACCGCCGAACTCGTCCAGCAGATCTCCGCGGCGAACCGCGAACAGAGAACCGGCGCCGAACAGATCGACGGGTCGATGCGCAGCATAGATCGCACGCTCAGCGAGGCGAAGGAGATCACCGTGGAGGCCGAGGATGCGGCCAGCGCGCTGTTGCGACAGACCGAGGCCCTCGAAGCGGCGATCGCGACGGAGCACAGGGCCATCGCGAGAGAGGACGCGAAGGCGCGCCCGGAACGGACAGAGGAGACAGCGGACGAGCCTCGTCGTTCGCCCGCTGCCCTGGCGGTGGCCGCGTAGCAAGACGGCGGGCCGGAGGGATCAGCCTTCGGGATCGGGAATTCGGAGCGCGGCCTGCGAGGCGGGGCGCGCGAGGGCGCGGTCGAGCCACGGCTCCACGTTGCAGAAGCTCGCGAAGTCCACCATCTCGCGCGCCTCGTAGAAGTCGAGGCCGCGGATCCACGGCCAGGCGGCGATGTCGGCGATCGAATATTCCGAACCCATGATCCATTCGCGGCCCTCGAGGCGGCGGTCGAGCACGCCGAGCAGGCGCCTGGTCTCGTCGATGTAGCGCTGGCGCGGGCGGGGGTCCTCGATTTCGGCGCCCGCTAACTTCACGAAGAAGCCGAGCTGGCCGAACATCGGTCCGATGCCGCCCATCTGGAACATCACCCACTGGATCGCCTGATAGCGCAGCGCGGGATCGGCGGGCACGCATCTGCCGGTCTTGTCGGCGAGATAGATCAGGATCGCGCCGCTCTCGAACAGCGGCAGCGCCCGGCCACCGGGACCGTCGGGGTCGATGATCGCCGGGATCTTGTTGTTGGGATTGAGCGCGAGGAACTCCGGCGTGGTGGTCTGGTCGAGCTTGACCAGATGCGGCTCAAAGGGGAGCCCGATCTCCTCGAGCATCGCCGAGACCTTGATGCCGTTGGGCGTGGGATAGGAATAGAGCTGGAGCCGTTCGGGGTGGCTGGCGGGCCAGCGGGCGTTGATCGGATGATCGGTCACGGGGTGGTCGGCGAGCGTGGTCATGGTGCCTCCTCAAGTGTGCGTCGAGAGGCAACTGGTGCGAAGGCGCGCGAGGGCGAGGGCGCGGACGGGAAGCGTGCCATTCCTCGAAGGAGCGTGGCCTGCGGATCGCATCCCTCAGTCCACGAACGCCTTCTCGATCACGAACTGGCCCGGCTCGGAGTTGGAACCCTCGACAAAGCCCAGCCCCTCGCAGAGCGCCTTGTGGTCCTGGAGCATCGCCATCGAGCCGCAGATCATCACCCGGTCTGTGGCCGGGTCGAGCGGGGCGCCGGTGGTCTCGGTGAGGCGGCCGTCGCGGATCCAGTCGGTCATGCGGCCGGTCATCGGCGAAGGTTCGCGGGTGGTCGTGGCGATGTGGGTGAGGCGGTCGCCGACCATCTCGGCCAGGATCTCGTCGCCGCTGATCTGCGCCACGAGATCAAAACCGTAGGCGAGTTCGGCCACCGTGCGGCAGGTGTGGGTGAGGATCACCCGGTCGAACTTGTCGTAGGTCTCGGGGTCACGGATCAGGCTGGCGAAAGGCGCGACGCCGGTGCCCGTCGAGAACAGGAACAGCCGCTTGCCTGGCACCAGCGCGTCGTGGACGAGCGTGCCGACCGGCTTGGTGCGCATCACGATGCTGTCACCGGGCGCGAGGTGCTGGAGGCGCGAGGTGAGCGGGCCGTCGGCGACCTTGATCGAGTAGAACTCCAGCGTCTCGTCCCAGGAGGGCGAGGCGATGGAATAGGCGCGCAGCAAGGGCTTGCCCTCGATCATCAGCCCAATCATCGCGAACTCGCCGGAGCGGAAGCGAAAGCCCGCGGGCCGCTCGGTGGAAAAGGAGAAGGTCGCGTCGGTCCAGTGCCGGACCTCGCCTACCCCGAGCGCCGCCATGCCGCGTGGCACCGCCGCCTTGTCCACCACCTGGTCCATCACGGGTGCCCCTCACCATCGAACGGCTCCCCTTTACACCGGCGGCGCAGGGGGGAAAACCCCTTGCGGCCCGTGGCATTGACGCGGGAGCGCGCGTGCTGTATGAGCGGGGCAGAATGTGAACTCCGATACGGGGGTTCGGGCCGCGCGGGTAACATGCGGCCAACCGATCCGCATAATCAAACGCACAGGCTTCATGACCGAGTTTTCCGACCTTTCTCTGGACGCGCGCGTCCTTCAAGCGGTATCCGAAGCCGGATACACCACCCCCACTCCGATCCAGGTGCAGGCCATTCCGCATGCGCTGGAGGGTCGCGACATCCTCGGGATCGCCCAGACCGGCACCGGCAAGACCGCGGGCTTCGTGCTGCCGATGATCACGCATCTGGGCAAGGGTCGGGCGCGGGCGCGAATGCCGCGCTCCCTCGTGCTCTGCCCGACGCGCGAGCTGGCGGCCCAGGTGGCGGAGAATTTCGAGACCTATTCCAAGCATGTGAAGCTGTCGATGGCGCTCCTGATCGGCGGCGTGAGCTTCAAGGACCAGGACAAGCTGATCGACCGCGGCGTCGATGTGCTGATCGCCACACCGGGACGGCTGCTCGACCATCACGAGCGTGGCAAGCTGATGCTGACCGGCGTGCAGATCATGGTGGTCGACGAGGCCGACCGGATGCTCGACATGGGGTTCATCCCCGACATCGAGCGCATCTTCAAGCTGGTGCCCTTCACCCGCCAGACGCTGTTCTTCTCGGCCACGATGGCGCCCGAAATCACCCGCATCACCACCGAGTTCCTGCACAATCCGGTGCGCGTCGAGGTGGCGGCGCAGGCGACGGCCTCCGAGACGATCGACCAGTACGTCTGCCGCCACAAGCCGAAGCGCAAGGAGACGTCGGATTCGGAGAAGCGCGAGCTTCTGCGCCGGATCATCCGCGACGAGGGCGCGGCGCTGACGAACGGCATCATCTTCTGCAACCGCAAGCGCGACGTCGACGTTCTGGCGAAGTCGCTGAAGAAGCACGGATTCGACGCGCAGCCCCTGCACGGCGACCTCGACCAGTCGATGCGCACGCGCATCCTCACGAGCTTCCGGGACAAGGAGCTGACGCTGCTGGTAGCCTCCGACGTGGCGGCGCGGGGTCTCGACATCCCCTCTGTCAGTCATGTGTTCAACTTCGACGTGCCGATCCATTCAGAGGATTACGTGCACCGGATCGGGCGGACGGGGCGCGCCGGCCGGTCTGGCAAGTCGATCACGCTGGCGCTGCCGCACGAGGAGAAGTACCTCGCCAAGATCGAGGAGCTGGTGAAGATGCCGATCCCGGCGATGGTCGACCCGCTGCGCCACCCCGAGCCGGAGGCGCTGGCGGCGGAGGTCACCGCCGAGTCGCCCGAGCCCGAGCGCCGGACCCGCGCCCCGCGCCGCGGCCGCCGCGGCGGCGGGGCGGGGTCGGCGGTGGGGGCTGCGGCGTTGGCGCCGGCCGAGGTGGCGGCGGCGCCGGCGGAGACCGCACCTGCG
>JBBQRM010000296.1:0-4442 GCA_038214855.1 Rhodobacterales bacterium
TCTCGCTCGCGCGCGTGATGCTGCCCTATGCGCTGCGCGATCCCTACCGGCTGTCGCACTTCAGCTCGGACCTCTACGCCCAGCTGTTCCCGGGCGCGAAGGAATACCTGTTGAACCTCAACGCCTCGGCCAATGTCGGCCTGCTCGACCCGATCCTGCCCGGCGCGCAGGACTACTTCCTGAGCCTCGACCGCATGGCGACGTCGGTCTGGGCCGGCGCCGATCCGCAGGCAGCCCTCGAAACGGCGGCGGCCGAATGGGACGTGACCACCGACCGGCTCGGCGTGGACAGCCAGAAGGCCTTCTACACCGAGTTCCTCAAGCTGCCGGGTGCGACGGCCGACAACACGGTCGAGAAGCTCGGGATGGCGGTCGATCTGGAGTAACCTCCGACCTTCGGCCGGCCGCGACCTCCGTCGCCGGCCGGCCAACCTAGGCAACGCACGCGGGCATCCCGGACCATGACGGACACACCCATCGCACCCCTGCGCGCCGCCGGTGCGCCGCCGCGGCTCTCGGCGCTGGCCGCCTGGTCCGACCGGAACTTCAAGTGGCTGATGGTGGCGCCCGCGGTCGCCCTCATTCTGGCGTTGTCGGTCTATCCGCTGCTCTTCTCGCTGGTCGTCTCGTTCATCAACTACGACTTCCTGATCCCCGGTCATGCCTTCGTCGGCTTCGACAATTTCGAGCGGGTGATCGCCGATCCCGTCGCGCGATGGTCGCTGGTGCTGACCGTGTTCCTGTCCGGCACGAGCGTCGCAATCGAATTCGTGCTCGGGCTCTTCGTGGCGCTGGCGATGGTCCGCAGCTTCCGCGGGCGCGGCCTGATCATGTCGATCCTGATCGTGCCGCTGTTCATCAGCCCGGTGATCGTCGGCCAGGCCTGGACCCTGCTGCTCCAGCGGCCGTTCGGGCCGACGAACTACATCCTGAGCCAGTTGCTCGGCCACGAGGTGACGATAAGCTGGCTCACCGAGAGCCCCTGGCTCTATATCTCGCTGATCGTCGCGGACGTCTGGCAGTGGACGCCGTTCATGTTCGTGATCCTGCTCGCCGGGCTCACCGCGATCCCGCCCAACCTCTATGAAGCGGCCGAGCTCGACGGCGTGGGCGCCTGGCAGGCGTTCCGGGCGATCACCCTGCCGCATCTGGGGCCGATGATGCTGCTGGCGCTCACCTTCCGCCTGCTCGACGCGATCCGGCTGTTCGACACGATCTTCATCATGACCGGCGGCGGTCCGGGAACGCAGACCTATACCGCGTCCTACTACCTCTACACGGTCGGCTTCACCCAGTTCCACCTGAGCCAGGCGACCGCGGGGAGCTGGCTGTTCCTGATCGTCACCGCGCTCGTCGTCGTGGCGCTGGTGCGGCGGCTGCTCAGGGTCGAGCCGGTCTGATGGCCGCCCCCGCCCGCCGCAGGCGCCGCCGCGCGCCTCCCTTTGCGCGCATCCTGCTGCTCGGGTTCTTTCTCGTCTTCGTGTTCGTGCCGCTCTACTGGATGTTCAACACCTCGATCAAGCCGAGCGACGATTACCTGGCGATCCCGCCGGTCTGGTTCCCCGACGCGCCCACGCTCGTGCATTACCAGGCGGCGCTGTTCACCTACCGGGGGCTCGAGGGGCTGATCAACAGCCTGATCATCTCGCTGTCGGCGACCGTCCTGTCGGCGCTGCTCGGGACGCTGATGGCCTACAGCCTCGCGCGGTTCAACACCGGCGGCCAGCATCTGTCGTTCTGGGTGCTGTCGCAACGGTTCCTGCCGCCGATCGGGATCGTGCTGCCGGTGTTTCTCATCTATCGCAACCTCGGCCTCTACGACACGCATCTGGGCATGATCTTCGCCTATACCGTCTTCACCCTGCCGGTGTCGGTCTGGATGATGTTCGCCTATTTCCGCCAGATGCCGCGGTCTATGGAGGAGGCGGCGCTCGTGGACGGCTGCACGCGGTGGCAAGCGTTTCTCCGCGTCGCGGTGCCGCTGGCGGCTCCCGGCATCGTCGCGGCAGCCGTCTTTGCCTTCATCGCCTGCTGGACCGAGTTCTTCTTCGCACTGATCCTGACCAGCCAGAACGCCTTCACCCTGCCGACGGTGTTCCGCGCCTTCATCGGCTTTCAGGGCGCGCAATACGGCGAGGCGGCGGCGCTCGCGATGGTCTCGCTCGTCCCCTCGATCGCGCTCGGCGTTCTCGCGCAACGGCATCTGGTTCGCGGGCTGACGCTCGGCGCCGTGCGCGGCTAGGGGCCCGGATGGCGCAGGTCAGGATCGCAGGGCTCTCCAAGCACTACGGCAGCTTCGAGGCCGTGCGCGGCATCGACCTCGACATACCCGACGGCGAGTTCACCGTGCTCGTCGGCCCCTCCGGCTGCGGCAAGTCCACGCTCCTGCGCACCATCGCCGGTCTCGAGGAGGCCTCGGACGGAACGATCGAGATCGGCGGCGAGATCGTCAACGACCTGCGGCCCCGCGACCGCGACGTGGCGATGGTGTTCCAGGATTATGCGCTCTATCCGCACATGACCGTGGCCAGGAACATCGGCTTCGGCCTCAGGGCGCGCAAGATGCCCCGGGCGGAGGTCGCCGCGCGGGTGGACGAGGCGGCGCGGATGCTCGGGATCACCCGGCTGCTGGACCGCTATCCGCGGCAGCTTTCGGGCGGCCAGCGCCAGCGCGTCGCCATAGGCCGGGCCATCGTGCGCAGCCCCAGGGTCTTCCTGTTCGACGAGCCGCTTTCCAACCTCGACGCCCAGCTCCGCGACGAGATGCGCAGCGAGATAAAGCGGCTGCATCAGGAGATCGCGACGACGATGATCTACGTCACCCACGACCAGATCGAGGCGATGACGCTCGCCGACCGGATCGTGCTGATGCGCGACGGGCTGATCGAGCAGCAGGGTTCGCCGCTGGAGCTGTTCGAGCGCCCGGTCTCGACCTTCGTCGCGGGCTTCCTCGGCTCGCCGCGGATGAGCATCATGCCTGGGACCCTCGCCCGGACGGGCGCGGGTCCCGTCATCCGCCTCGGCGAGACGCTCCTGCCCCTGCCCCGCGCGCCCGCCGGGGACGAGCGCCCCGTCCTGCTCGGCCTGCGCCCCGAGCATCTGACAAGGGCGCAGGGCCCGGCGCCGGCGGAGGGATCGTGCCGCGTCGAGGCGGTGATCGAGCTGATCCAGCCGACCGGCTCGCGCAGCTATGCCACGTTCCGCCTCGCCGGAGAGCCCGTGATGGCCGAGCTTCAGGCCCACGACGTGAGCCGCCCGGGCGAGAGGATGGAGATCGACGTCAACATGGCCCGCGCCTCGATCTTCGACGCCGGCACCGAGCGCGCGATCTGAGGGAGCGGCGCCGAACGCTCCGCGTGCAACGCGATTAACGAAAGGTAAAAATACGCCTTTTTACTCAATATTTTCAATGGCAGGAGTCGTGTTGCACGGTGCAACATCGACCGCGCGATTGTAGGTGTAGTGCGTATGGATCAGCCCAACGTCGCGCTTCGTCCCAGACGCGATGCGTGCAGCCGAAGCCCTTCATCGGCTGGGCCCGCTTCCTGTTCTTGGGAACCAGATCAACGAAATCGCGCCGCTCCACCTGCAGAACCTCGCCGGAGTCGGGGAATTCGGCCTCCTGACGCTCGATTGACGAGGCGGGATCCCGCATAGTGGCTGTTGGAGGATCAGGCGTCGGAGAGAAGGAGCCGGCTCCGCAGATCGAGCCGCGAGAACGGGAGAGGACCATGAACAAGCCAGCGACGGACTTCGTCGTCGCCCAGAGTCGCGCGAAGTACAACGAAGGCTACATGCCGGGTTTCGGCAACGACTTCGAGACCGAGGCCGCGCCCGGCGCGCTGCCGATCGGGCAGAACTCGCCGCAGCGCTGCCCCTACGGCCTCTACGCCGAACAGCTGTCGGGCTCGCCCTTCACCGCGCCGCGGGTCGCCAACGAGCGCTCCTGGCTCTACCGGATGCGGCCCACCGTCCAGCACATCGGCGGCATGGTGCGCTTCGAGCTGCCGCATTTCCGTTCGGCTCCGACGCCGGACGAGAGTGGCCTGCCGCTCGCGCCCATGCGCTGGGACCCCGCGCCGATCCCTCCGGACGCGGGTACGTTCCTGGCCGGCATCCGAACCATCGCGACCGGTGGCGACGTGCTGACCCAGAGCGGCTATGCGATCCACACCTATGCCGTCACGACGAGCATGGAGACCGAGGTGTTCTACAACGCCGACGGCGAGATGCTGATCGTCCCGGAGACCGGCAGTTTGCGGTTCTTCACCGAGATGGGGATCATCGACGCGGATCCTGGCGAGATTGCGGTGCTGCCGCGCGGCATGAAGTTCAAGGTACTGCTCCTCGGCGACGCTCCGGCGCGCGGCTACGTCTGCGAGAACTACGGGGCGAAGTTCACCTGCCCCGAACGCGGGCCGATCGGGGCGAACTGCCTCGCC
>JBBQRM010000297.1:0-4441 GCA_038214855.1 Rhodobacterales bacterium
TTCGGGATCGACGCGAAGAGCGGGCGGCTCCCAGGCCGGTGGACGGGGTCATGAGCCCCAGGAGCCTCACGGGATGCCGTCCGCAACCCCAAACTAACACGATCCGCGTAGACAGGAGCCTCGCTCATCCGGTCCGGGCAAGCGCCGCCCGCAGGGATCGCCAGGAGCCGGTACTAGGCCTCGAGGATCACCTCGAAGCCGCCGAAGATCATCCGCTTGCCGTCGAAGGGCATCGGGTTCTCCGCCTCCGACATGCGCGGGTCCTCCATCATCTTCGCCCAGGCGGCGTCGCGGATCTCGCGCGAGGGCCAGACGATCCAGGAGAAGCACACCGTCTCGCCCTCGGCCCGCTTCACCGCCATCGGGAACGAGGTGTGGGTGCCGTCGGGCACGTCGTCCCCCCAGCCTTCGACGACGCTCAGCGCGCCGCACTCCTTGAAGAGCACCGCCGCGGCCCTGGCGTGTTCCAGGAACTTCGCGCGATTAGCCGTCGGCACCGCGGCCAGGAAACCGTCAACGTAAGGCATGCGCCCTCTCTCCTCTCGGGCCGCCGAAGGCGGCCTCCAATGCGGCGATGTCGATCTTGCCCATCGCCATCAGCGCCTCGCGGGCACGGCCCGCGGCGGCGTGATCTTCGGCTGCCATCATCCGCGGCAGCGCCTCGGGCACGATCTGCCAGGAGACGCCGAACCGGTCGGTGAGCCAGCCGCAGCGGCTCCCGGCGCCGCCGCCCTCCGTCAGCGCCGCCCACAGAAGGTCGGTCTCGGTCTGATCCTCGGTCAGCACCGAGATCGAGACGGAAGGGCCGGGCGTGAACTGCGGTGCGCCGTTCAGCACCATGTAGGGGGCACCCGCGAGCGTGAACTCCACGACGAGCGGCGGGCCCGAGGGGTCCGGACGGTAGACGCTCTCGATGCGGCTGCCCTCCAGCAGCGAGACATAGAACTCCGCCGCCGTCTCACCGTTGCCGTCGAACCACAGACAGGTGCGAACTTTCGCGCGTTCGGTCATTTCCGCCCCCTCACAGCGACTTGGCCAGCGCGTCGAGCTGGCGCGCGCATTGGCTCCAGCCCTCGTGGAACCCCATCGCCTCGTGCCGGGCGCGGTCCTCCTGCGTCCAGTGCCGCACCCGCGCCTCGTAGGCGGTGCCGCCGCCGGGCGCGTCCTCGAAGCTGAGGATCGAGGTCATGAAGGGCTTGTCCGACGGCACCCAGGCCTTGCGATAGGCGTCGGTGCCAACGATCCGCCGGCCCGGCACCACCTCGAGATAGACGCCGTGCACCGGCATGTCGTCGCCCTCGGGGCTGCGCATCACGATGTGCTGCCGCCCGCCCGGCCGCACGTCGAGCTCGGCATGGGGCGTGGTCCAGGGCGCCGGCGCGAACCACTGCTTCAGCAGATCCGCCTCGGTCCAGCAGCGCCAGACCTTGTCGCGCGGCGCGTTGAGCGTCAGCGCAAGCACCAGGTCGCGTTCGTCCTCGACCGCCGTCTCGTCAGGGGAAGTGAACATCGGTGTCCTCCGTGTTAAGTCGGGTGGTTGCGTATCAAGCCGCGGGCTCGTCGATGGCCCAGGAGATGCCGAACGGGTCTTCGACCATGCCCCAGCGGTCGCCCCAGAACATGCGCTCGAAGGCCATGACCACCTAGCATCCGGCCTCGACCGCGCGGCGCCACCATGCGTCGCCGTCCGCGACGACGAGCTGGAGATGGAAGCCCTGCGGCCGCACCGCCGGAGTGTCCGGGGCCCGCATGTCGGTCATCATCAATGCGCCGCCGTTGATCTCGATCTGACAGTGCATCAGCCGGCCGGGCTCATCCTCGTCCGGCATCCGGCCGAGCTCGCGCGCCCCGAAGGCGCGGGCGTAGAAGCCGGCAGCCTCGCCGGCCCTGCCCTCCATTGCGAGGTAAGGGATCACGCCCTGCATCGTGCGGGCCTTGGGTCTCAGGTCGTCGGGCATCTGTTCCTCCTCCGGTTCTGATCTCGCCGCTTTCTCGACCGACGATTCGTTCCCTCACCATACCGACCAAACGGTATGTTTTCAAGTTGCCGTGAACACCCGGCGCGTTTCCGCCCGCCGCGCCTGCGGCCCTCCGGCGCTTGTCATTGCCGCCGCGGCTCCCGTATGGGGGGACAGGCGCGGATCGGAGGGGGCGGGATGGCCGGCGACGCATTTCGGATGACCCTGGCGCAGCTCGACGCGACGGTGGGTGATCTCGCCGGCAACCGCGCCCGCGCCCGCGACGCCCACCGGCAGGGGCGGGAGGCGGGCGCCGATCTGGTGGTGCTGCCGGAGATGTTCCTCACCGGCTATCAGACGCAGGATTTGGTGCTAAAGCCCGCCTTTCTCGCGGCGGCGCAGGCCGAGCTGGCGGCGCTGGCCGCAGAGTGCGCCGAGGGACCGGCGCTCGGCATCGGCGCGCCGTTGGTCGAGGGGCCGGGGGTCTACAACTCCTATGCGATCCTCGACGGCGGCCGCGTGCTGGGGCAAGCGACGAAGCACCACCTGCCGGTCTACGACATCTGGGACGAGCCGCGGCTCTACCGCACCGGCGCCATCTCGGGGCCGTTTTCGGTTCGGGGTGCGAGGATCGGCGTGCCGATCTGCGAGGACGCCTGGTACGCCGACGTGACCGAGGCCCAGGCCGAGAGCGGCGCCGAGATGCTCATGGTGCCGAACGGCTCGCCGCACGCCCGCGACAAGCACGACATCCGCATGAACCTGATGGTCGCGCGCGTCATCGAGACCGGCCTGCCGCTCGCCTATCTCAACATGGTGGGCGGCCAGGACGACCAGGTCTTCGACGGAGGCTCCTTCGTGCTCAATCCCGGCGGCCGTCTCGCGGTGCAGCTCCCTGCCTTCGACGAGGCTGTGGTGCATGTGGACTTCCGCCGCGGCCCTGAGGGCTGGCGTGCGCTCGAGGGCCCCCGCGCGACGCTGCCCGACACCTGGGAGCAGGATTACCGCGCGATGGTCGAGGGTCTGCGCGGCTACCTGCGCAAGTCCGGCTTCGGGCGGGTGCTGCTCGGCCTCTCGGGGGGCGTGGACAGCGCGCTCGTTGCCGCCATCGCCGCTGACGCCGTGGGCCCCGGCGCGGTACGCTGCGTGATGCTGCCTTCGGAATACACCGCCTCGGATTCGCTCGAGGATGCGACGGCGGTGGCCGCCGCCCTCGGCTGCCGCCTCGACACGCTGCCCATCGAGCCCGCGCGCGCCGCGGTGAGCGAGACGCTCGCACCGCTCTTCGAGGGCACAAAGCCGGGGCTCGCGGAGGAGAACATCCAGTCCCGCCTGCGCGGGCTGATGCTGATGGCGGTCTCGAACAAGATGGGCGAGATGTTGCTGACCACCGGCAACAAGTCCGAGGTCGCGGTCGGCTATGCCACGATCTACGGCGACATGGCCGGCGGCTATAACCCGATCAAGGACCTCTACAAGACCCGCGTCTTCGAGACCTGCCGCTGGCGCAACGCCAATCACCGGCCGTGGATGCGGGGGCCTGCGGGCGAGGTGATCCCGCTCCGGGTGATCGACAAGCCCCCCACCGCCGAGCTGCGCGCCGGCCAGCGCGACGACGACAGCCTGCCGCCCTACGAGATGCTCGACGCGATTCTGGAACGGCTGATCGAGGGCGACGAATCCGTGGCCGAGGTCGTGGCGGCCGGCTTCGAGCGCGAGACGGTGAAGCGGGTGGAGGGTTTGATCTACCTCTCCGAATACAAGCGCTTCCAGTCCGCGCCCGGTCCGCGGCTGACCCGGAAGGCCTTCTGGCTCGACCGCCGCTATCCCATCGTGAACCGCTGGCGCGACCCGAGCTAGAGCGGTTTCCGACCCGACTGAAGCGGCTCGGCATTTCCCTGCTCAAGGTTGAGCAAACCGACAAGCTGTTGAAAATATTTAAGTTTTTGATGTTCATTTACCACATGGCAAGGTGTGTTAACGCGAGACCGTGATCCGGCTCGACATGAACA
This sequence comes from Rhodobacterales bacterium, assembly GCA_038214855.1. Taxonomy (GTDB): domain Bacteria; phylum Pseudomonadota; class Alphaproteobacteria; order Rhodobacterales; family Rhodobacteraceae; genus Amaricoccus. Next base: position 3,971 of record JBBQRM010000297.1, read on the forward strand.
CGCTCCAGGCCCCCGCCGGCCGGGTGCTCCGCTCCTGCGGCCGAAGTCGCATACACGAACGCCAGCCGGCAATGTCTCGCTTCGCATTTCGGTGCTGCTGGACGCAGCGGGCGCCAATTCGCCCGGAATCAAGCCCAAGCGCCGGGCGAGCGCCTGCCCGTCCAAACCGCGCCGCACAGGCGTTGCGGCGCCATCCCACGGGCAGGCGCGCGCCCGGCTCCGGTCGCGCTCTCGGGCAGGTCCACACCGCCCCGAGGCCCCCCGCCCCTCGCGGCGCGGCCGGATCGCCGTAGCCCAGGCCGTCCGGTGCAGTGTCGTGTAGGTTAACGGAGTAACAGGGGCAAAACCCCGGGCGGTGGAGTTCGGCGTGGGCGTTGATGGTGCGACCGATTGACTCGGGCGGTTGGGAAGGCATTTTCAAGCAGGCGGTTTTCTGACTCGATTGAGCGATGTCGAAACTGTCGTTTTACC
>JBBQRM010000298.1:0-4428 GCA_038214855.1 Rhodobacterales bacterium
CGTATCTCGCCAATGATCGCACCCTCGACGATCCCGAGGTGGTGCTGGTCGAACGGGGCGGGCGGGTCCTGCTGCGAATCATCAACGCCGCCACCTCGACCAACTTCTGGCTCGACCTGGGTGCGCTTGCGGGCACGCTCGTCGCCGTCGACGGGAATGCGGTGGCGCCGATCCGCGGGAGCCGCTTCGAGATCGCCATGGCGCAGCGCCTCGACATCGAGCTCGCGCTGCCGAACGAGTCCGCCTCCCTGCCGATCCTCGCGCAGCGCGAGGGCGACCGGCCGCGGACTGGCCTCGTCCTCGCCACGCCGGGGGCTCGGGTCCGCAAGATCGCGACCGAGGCCGGCCGGGCCGCACCGCCCGTGCTGCTGCAGCTGGAGAGCCGGCTTGTGGCGGCAGAGCCGCTGGCCGCGCGGCCGGTGGACCGCGCGACCACCACCCGCCTCACCGGCGGCATGGCGGGCTATCGCTGGGGCATCGACGGAAGAGTCTTCGAGGAACGGGTGCCGCTCGAGGTCGAGCTCGGCCAGCGGGTCGAGGTCACGATGGTGAACGAGACGATGATGTCGCATCCGATGCACCTGCACGGCCATCATTTCCAGGTGGTCGGGCTCGGTGGCGCGCGGCTCTCCGGCGCGATCCGCGACACTGTGCTGGTGCCGCCGATGGAGCGGGTGACCATCGCCTTCGACGCCGACAATCCCGGCGACTGGCCGCTGCACTGCCACAACCTCTACCACATGGCGGCCGGCATGATGACGACCGTGCGCTACGTCTGATCGGCGGTGCTGCTCGGCTGCCATGCTCCGCCTCCGGCCCGGACCGCGAGGCTAGCGGCAGACCTTCTCGAAGATGCCGACGAGCTCACGGAACTTCTGCCGCTGCGCGTCGGCATCGCGCGTCGCAATCGCTGCCTCGACGCATTCGTCCGCATGGTCCTGAAGGATCAGCAGATCCACCTGCGCCAGAGCGGAGCGGATCGCCTGGGTCTGGTTGAGGATGTCGACGCAGTAGCGGTCTTCCTCGACCATCCGGGCGATGCCCCGCACCTGACCTTCGAGCCGCGCAAGGCGCTGCAACGCCGCCTGCTTTTGATTCTTCATCGCGGTACTTCGTCCCCGTGTTGACGCGTGATGAACAATGTAGAACCGTTCTGTCGATCTCGGAAACTTCCGTTGCAGCCGCCGGTTCTCGACCCTATACCCTACCAGGGTATAGCCGGCAGCCGTTGTCTCGCGGGCCCTGTGGGATCGTGCCGGCCCTCGCTGAGGTGGGAGACGAGCATGGGCGGGAAACTGGGCATCGGCATCGCCCTGGGCGCGGCCGCGACGATCGTGATCCTCGCGGGCATCGGTCTGACGATCGTCTATACCGGTGCCTACAACGTGGCCGCGACCGACGCGCACGCAGATCTGGTCCGCTGGGCGCTCGCCACCACCAATCGCAATTCTGTCGCGGACCGGGCAGAGGGCCTGCTCGATCAGGGCCTGACCCTCGGCTACCGCGGCTTTTACACCTGCGACACCTGATCGCCCGGTCGTAGCCGGCTTCGCCCCCTGGCGACTGCAACCACGGAAAGGACTATGACATGACGCACGACTTCGAGGCCGGACGGGATCAGCTGCCATGATGAATCGCCGCTCGGTGCTTCGGTCGCTGACCGCGACAGGCCTGGCCGGCGTGGGCGCAGGCCTGCTACCCGGATGCACACCCGGCGCCGCCTCGCGCGCCACCTTGTCCACCGCCAATTCCGCGCCGCTGTCGAACGACCCGCAAAGCCGCTACGACATAACCGTCGGCCGCACCCGCAAGACGATCGGCGGCGTGACGCGCAACGCGCTGACCTTCAACGGAACGGTGCCGGGCCCGCTGGTGCATCTGCGCGAAGGCGACGACGTGACGCTGAACATCACTAACGCGCTGCCGGAATCGACGTCGATCCATTGGCACGGGCTGCTGGTGCCGTTCGAGATGGACGGCGTTCCGGGGGTGAACTTCGACGGCATCGCGCCCGGCACCACCTTCACCTATCGCTTCCGCGTCAAGCAGCACGGCACCTACTGGTATCACAGCCACACCCGCTTCCAGGAGCAGGAGGGTCTTTACGGTCCGATCATCATCGACCCCGCCGACGGGCGCGAGTCCTATGGCTACGATCGCGACGTGGTGATCGTGCTGGCCGACTGGCCTCAGGCGAGCCCCGACTTCATCTACGACCGCCTCAAGAAGATGAGCGGCGGGTACTATAACTACCAGAAGCTCACGGCGGGCGATCTGGTGCGCGACATCGCCGAGAAGGGCGCGCTGCCCACCTTCCGCAACCGCACCGCCTGGGCCGAGATGGGAATGAGCCCGACCGACCTGCTCAACGTCACCGACGCAGGCTATGTCCACCAGCTGAACGGCGCCGCGCCCGACGCCAACTGGACGGCGCTCTTCACCCCGGGCGAGCGCATCCGGGTGCGGGTCATCAACGCCTCGGCGATGACCCATTACGACGTGCGGGTCCCGGGCCTGCCCAGCACGATGATCATGAAGGACGGGCAGTACGTCGAGGCGGTGGAGACCGAGGAGTTCCGCATCGGCGTCGCCGAAACCTACGACTTCATCGTGCGTCCGCCAGCGGACCGCGCCCACACGATCTTCGCCGAAAGCCTCGATCGCAGCGGCTATGCCCGCGCCACGCTGGCGCCGCGTGCCGGCATGGAGGGGCCGGTGCCGGCGCTGCGCAAGCGCCCGCTTCGCAGCCTCGAGAAGACCGGCATGGGGGGCATGGACGACAGCCTCGCCCCTTCGATCGGGATGAAGCGGCCGCCCGCCCCGAACATGCCGGAGGGTCACGAAGTCAACATCGCGATGCGCACGATGAAGCCGCAGAACCGGCTCGACGAGCCCGGCGTGGGCCTCGGCGAAGACGGCTGGCGGGTGCTGACTTACAGCCAGCTCAAGGCGCTGAACCCGCGCTACCCGCGCGCGCCGGAGCGGGAGATCTTCCTCAACCTGACCGCCAACATGGAGCGCTACATCTTCACCTTCGACGGCGCGAAGTTCTCCAACGTCGACAAGATCCAGTTTTATCTGGGCGAGCGGCTGCGCTTCACCATGTTCAACCAGACGATGATGGCGCATCCGATCCATCTGCACGGCATGTGGATGGAGCTCGACAACGGCCATGGCGACCGGATCCCGCGGATGCACACGGTGATGGTCAAGCCGGGCGAGAAGCTCTCGATGCTGATCACACCGGTGGAACTGGGCGACTGGGCCTTCCACTGCCACCTGCTCTACCATTTCCACTCGGGCATGTTCCGCGTGGTCAACGTTGCCGTGAAGGAGCTCACAAGCCGATGAACGCCTTTCATGCCTGCACGGCCCTCGTCGCGCTCACGCTGGCGGCCCCGGTGCTCGCCCACGAGCAGGATCCGCCGGTCGCGATCCCCGACAGCATCGCCGAGGTCCGCGACCCGCGCGGCCCGGTGACGGCCGCGGAGCTGGCGACCGGCAACATCTCCGTCGAGGGCGAGCCGGTCCACGACAACCCGTTCCTCGTCTTCGGCATGTTCGACCGGCTGGAATGGCGTTCGGGCGAGGGCAATCCGGGCTATCTCTTCGACGGCTTCGCCTTCGCCGGGGGCGACTACAACCGCCTGTGGGTCGAGCTCGAAGGCGAGGGCAAGATCGACGGCGACCTGGAGGCCGCCGAGCTTCAGGTGCTCTACAGCCGCGCGCTGACCTCGTACTGGAACCTGCAGGTGGGCGTGCGCCAGGACTTCAAGCCCGAGCCCGAGCTGGCCTATGGTGTGTTTGCGCTCACCGGACTCAACTTCTACTGGACCGGGATTGAGGCTGACCTATACGTCAGCGAGGACGGCGACGTCTCGAGCACCTTCGAGGTGGAGTACGGCGAATTCCTGACGCAGCGCCTCGTCCTGCAGCCGCGCTTCGAGGTGAACGTTCAGGCACAGGATGTCGAGGAGCTGAACCTCGGCTCGGGCATCACCAGCTACGAGGCTGGCCTGCGGCTGCGCTACGAGATCCAGCGCGAGTTCGCCCCCTATGTCGGCGTGTCCTGGAGCGAGACCGTCGGCGAGACCGCGGACATGCTGCCCCCCGGCAAGGACGCCGGCGTCTTCTCCGTAGTGGGCGGGCTGCGCGTCTGGTTCTGAGGGCGGGCGGTCAGCATCGACAGGACCGGCCTGTCGCGTCTTTGACGCGGTCTCGCGGGGCTTCCTCCTCGTCACGGCGTAGCCCGCGGAGACGGCTGCTATTGGTCCGGCGCGGCTCGGGCCAGGGGATCACCGCGGTCCCGCGCGAAGGTCGATCCAGCTCCAGCCGCTGTCGCGGACCAGTCCTGCCAAGCGCCGGCGCCGCTCCTGCCGCGCCTCCAGCGCCGCACTGAACTCGGCCTCGGGGACCAGGGTGACCCCG
>JBBQRM010000299.1:0-4423 GCA_038214855.1 Rhodobacterales bacterium
GATCGAGGTTGCGATTCTCGGCATCGAGCGCAACCACAACGCCCGGATGCGTCCGCAGGAGATCGCCGATCCGCGGCATCAGCAGGCGGTTCGCCAGCACCGGGACCGCGCTCAGCGTCAGGACCGCGCCGGTACCGGCATCGGCGCCCACGGCTTCCGAGACCAGCGCCGCGAGCTCGCGCTCTACGGCCCCGGCGCGGCGGATCGCCCTCGCGCCGGCCGCCGTCGGCTCCAGCCGCCCGCCCGCCCCGCGCGCGACAATGCGCGCGCCCAGAGCCGCCTCCAGCCGCGACAGTCGCCGCGCGACGGTCGTGGCGTCCAGCCGCATCCGCCGTGCCGCTCCGCCGATGCTCCCGCATCGGCCGAGCGCCAGCAGCACCTCGAGGTCGCTCCAGTTCGTCCGCGGCATTCGCGCAGTCTCGCCCGGCAGGATCGCGGCTTCCAGTACAAATGCCGCCGCGGCACCTTGAGACGCATCCGCCGGCACAGGAGACCGCCATGCTACAAATTGTGCTCTTCGAAGACGACCCCGGCGCCAAGCCGGCGCTGCGACAGCGGCACATGCAGGCGCATCTGGCGTTCCTGGAGGCGAACGCAGCGCAGATCCTTGCCGCCGGACCGCTGCACGACCGAAACGGCGCGCCCATCGGCGGTCTGTGGCTCGTCGAGGCGCCAGACACGAACGCCGTCGAGGCACTCATACACGCCGATCCGTTCTGGCCCACGGGCCTGCGCAGGAGCACGCGCATCCTTCCGTGGACGCGCGTCTTCGCCGACGGCCGGCGCCTCTGATCCGCTCCGCTGCGCGTGCCCACGCCCCTCACAACGGCGTGCAAGAGTTAACAAGTCCTGAAAACGCGGAAAATTATTCTGCCTTTTCAACGGCCGAACACATGTCGCACGGTGCGACACCGCGCGACGGGGGCGGCGGGCAGGCCCCGAGGCCTTGCCCGCCGCCGCTTGCCTCAGCCGGCCGGCTGCAGCCGGGTGACGCCGCTGGCGCTCTGGACGACCTGGACGCGCTGACCGACCGAGAAGGTCGGCTCCGACTGGACCACCGAGATGGTCTGGCCGCTCTCGAGCCGGACGGTCCATTCGACCGACTGCCGCGTCCCGAGTCGGTCCGCCGCGCGGTTGCCGGCTGCGGCCCCCGCCGTGGCGCCCACGACCGTCGCGATGTCCCGGCCGCGTCCGCCGCCGATCTCGTTGCCGACCAGGCCGCCCAGGAGCCCGCCCGCGAGCGTGCCGGTCACGGCACCGGGGCCGCCCTGATTGGCCTGCACCGTCACCGCCCGCGCGTCGATCACCGTGCCGAAGCTCACCGACTGCGCCACCTGCGCCTGGTTGGAGCTCACGACGTCGCCGGTCGTGGTCGGCGTGCAGGCACCCACCGACACCGCGACCACCGCCGCCGCGGCCAGCCGAGCCATTGTCCAAGTCCGCATGTTCGAAAACCTCCCGAACCCAAGTCAAACGCACCGTGTGCGGTGCTCGCAGACACCTAACCGCACCGGGCGCGCCCACGCAAGCCGCACGACAAGCAAGCCCACGCCCCGTCGCGGTGCGGATTTGCGGTTTCGGAGCCGTGCTGCGTCGGCTAGCCTCGCGGCCCGCACCACCGCCACAGGAGCCCGCCCATGCCATCGGCCATCGACCAGCGCCTCGAGGCGCTCGGCATCGCCCTCGCCGACGCCCCCGCGCCGGCGGCGAACTACGTGCCCTATGTCGTCACGGGCAACCTGGTGTTCATCTCCGGCCAGATCAGCCGCACCGACACGCTGATCATCACCGGCAAGCTCGGCGCCGACTTCACCGAGGTCCAGGGCTACGCCGCCGCGCGCACCTGCGCGATCGCGCTGATCGCCCAGCTGCGCGCCGCCTGCCTCGGCGATCTCGACCGGGTGCGCCGGGTGGTCAAGCTCACCGGCTTCGTCAACGCAACCCCCGACTTCACCGACCACCCCAAGGTGATCAACGGCGCCTCGGACCTAATCGCCGAGGTCTTCGGCGACGCGGGCCCCCACGCGCGCGCCGCGGTCGGCTGCGTGTCGCTGCCGCTCGGCGTGGCGGTGGAGGTCGAGGGCGTCTTCGAGATTGCCTGAACTCGACCCCGCCTTCCTGCGTGCGCCGATCGCGCATCGGGGGCTGCACGGAGCCAGCCGCGTCGAGAACGGCCGCGCCGCGGTCGAGGCCGCCGCCGCGGCCGGCTACGGCATCGAGATCGACGTCCAGCGCGCCGCCTGCGGCGAGGCAATGGTGTTCCACGACGATGCGCTCGCGCGGCTGATCAGCCTTCCCGGGCGACTCCGCGAACATCCGGCGGCGGAGCTCGGACGGATGCGGCTCGCCGGCTCCGACGAGACAATCCCGACGCTCGCCGATATCCTCGCACTGACGGGCGGCCGCGTGCCGCTCCTGATCGAGGTGAAGGACCAGGACGGCAGCCTCGGCCCCGCCGTAGGCCCGCTCGAGACAAGGGTGGCAAACCTGCTCGCGGACTACCGCGGGCCCGTCGCGGTGATGTCGTTCAACCCGCACTCCGTCGCCGCTCTGGCCCGCGCCGCCCCCGCGGTCGCGCGGGGCCTCGCCACCTGCGACTTCCTCGACCCGCACTGGCGGCTCGACGAGGCGCGGCGGCGCGAGCTGGCCGGGCTCGCGGACTTCGATGCGGTCGGCGCCTGCTTCGTCTCGCACGACCGCCGCGACCTCGGCAATCCGGCGCTCGCGCAGCTCAAGGCGCGCGGCGTGCCGATCCTCAGCTGGACGGTGCGCAGCCCGCAGGAGGAGGCAGCGGCGCGGACGGCGGCGGACAACGTCACCTTCGAGGGCTACGCGGCGGCCATTGACGCGGCCGCGAAGCCCGCCCTCTGAGAGGGCGCATGGACGGCGGCGAGCGCATCGAGATCACGGTCCTTGGCGGCCTCGCCGACATCGGCGCGGACGAGTGGGATGCCTGCGCCGCCCCCGGCGCGGGCATCCCCGAGGACCCGTTCACCACCCACCGCTTTCTCGCGGCGCTGGAGGCGAGCGGCTCGGTCGGCCCCGGCACCGGCTGGATGCCGCGGCATCTGGTCGCCCGCCAGGGCGGCGCGGTGATCGCGATAATGCCGCTCTACGCCAAGAGCCACAGCCAGGGCGAATACATCTTCGACCACAACTGGGCGCATGCCTTCCAGCGGGCCGGCGGCAGCTACTATCCCAAGCTCCAGGCCGCGGTGCCGTTCACACCGGCTACAGGCCGGCGCTTTCTCGCCCGCCCCGGCCACGAGGCGGTGGGCCGCGCGGCGCTCGTCGAGGGGGCGGTCCAGCTCGCGACCCAGCACGGGCTCTCGTCGCTGCACGTGACCTTCTGCACCGAGGAAGAGCGGGACTGGGGCGAGGCCGCGAGGCTGATGGTGCGCACCACCCAGCAGTTCCACTGGATGAACCGCGGCTATGCCGACTTCGACGGCTTCCTCGCCGACCTCGCCTCGCGCAAGCGGAAGGCGATCCGCAAGGAGCGCGCCCAGGCGCAGGGGTTCGGCGGCGAGATCGTGGCGCTGACTGGCGATGCGATCGAGCCCGCGCATTGGGACGCGTTCTGGCGGTTCTATCGGGATACCGGGGCGCGAAAATGGGGCACGCCGTATCTGACGCGGGCCTTCTTCGACCGGGCGCAGGAGAGCCTGCGCTCCGACATGCTGCTGGTGATGGCGCGCCGCCGGGGACGCTGGGTGGCGGGCGCGCTGAACTTCATCGGCCGCGACACGCTCTACGGGCGCTACTGGGGCTGCACCGAGGACCATCCGTGCCTGCATTTCGAGCTCTGCTACTACCAGGCGATCGAGCAGGCGATCGCCCGCGGCCTCGGCCGCGTCGAGGCAGGCGCGCAGGGCGAGCACAAGCTCGCACGCGGCTACCTGCCGGTGGAGACGCATTCGCTGCACTGGATTGCCGAGCCCAGCTTCGCGCGCGCGGTGGAAGAGTACCTGCGCGCGGAGGCGGCGGCAGTGGATCAGGAGATCGAGGTGCTGACCGCCTATGGGCCGTTCCGCAAGACCCTTGAGGTGGAGGACGAGTGATCCGGGGGCGTGCAACTATCGATGTTGCACCGTGCAACATGGTTGCCCCCATTGAAAACATTGGAAGAAAATCCGCGTTTTAACGGATCGTCAACCGCTTCAGGGATTAAGGCGCGGCGGCGGCGCGGAAGGGTGGGCCCCTCCCCGCCGCCCTGGCCAGAGCGATCAGTCGTCCCACTTCGGCAGCGCTTCGAGCTGTTCCTCGGTGAGCGCGGTGACAAAGCGATCGCCAACCAGCTCCACCTGATCGAGCCCCACGACCACGTCCTCGTCGCCGAGGCCGAGGAAGCCCTCGGTCTCCACGATCACCGCGACGACGTTGTTGTCCCTATCGCCGAGAAAACCCTCGACCTCGCCGATCT
>JBBQRM010000300.1:0-4418 GCA_038214855.1 Rhodobacterales bacterium
CGATGGAGCGCAAGGAGGCCGACCACAAGCGGCTGAACGCGCTCCTGGGCCTCGCCGAGGCGCATCGCTGCCGCCGCCAGACGCTGCTCGGCTATTTCGGCGAGACGCTGGCCGAGCCTTGCGGCAACTGCGACCTCTGCCGCGACAAGCCCGCGCTCTTTGACGGCACAGAGGCCGCGCGCAAGGCGTTCTCGGCGATGCTCAGGACCGGCGAGAGCTTCGGCGCCGAGCATCTGATCGCCATCCTGCGCGGCGAGCGCTCGGAGAAGGTGCTGCGCCGCGGCCACGACCGGCTGCCGACCTTCGGCGTCGGCCAGGAGTTCTCCAAGGCGCAGTGGCAGATGATCTTCCGCCAGATGCTCGGGCTCGACCTGATCCGCCCCGACCCCGCGCGCCACGGCGCCGTTCGTCTGACCGAAGCCGCGCGGCCGGTGCTGCGCGGCGAGGCTGCGCTGGAACTGCGCGCCGACAGCTTCGCGCGCGCCGCCGCCGCGCCTGCGGGCGCCGCCGCGGTGGCGCAGGTCGACGAGGAGGACGAGGACCTGCTCGCCGCGCTGAAATCGAAGCGCCGGGCGCTCGCCGAGGCGCAGGGCGTGCCGGCCTATGTGATCTTTCCCGACCGCACGCTGATCGAGATGGCCCGCGCCCGCCCCGCCAGTCTCGATGCAATGCGCGGCATCAGCGGCGTCGGCGCGGTCAAGCTCGAGCGCTTCGGCCCCGACTTTCTCGCCGTCATCGGCGGCACGCCCCCTGCCACGATTCACCCCGCGCGCCGCCAGCTCGCCGGCGCACCCGAGGGCTCGGCCTACGACCGGCTGCAGGCCGTCCAGGTTGCGCTCGCCCGCGGTGCCGACGGGCGCGGCAAGTATCTCGGCTGCACCGCCACCACGCTCGCCAAGATCGCCGAGACCCGTCCGCGCGATCTCGCGGCACTCGAGCGCATCCAGGGCATGGGTCGGTTGAAGACCGAACGCTTCGGCGAAGCCTTTCTCGCGGCGCTGGAGGAAAGCTGAGCGACGCCACCCCCTTGCTCGTGCCGTGGCCTGCGGCTATGCGGGAGGCTCGGCGGAGGGGGAGCGATGACGACCGGAGATCCGCAGCATCTCGTCTCGACGGAATGGCTGGCCGCGCATCTCGGCGCGCCGGACGTGCGCATTCTCGACGCGAGCTACCATCTGCCCGATGCGGGCCGCGACGCCGAGGCCGAGTACCGCGCCAGCCACATCCCGGGCGCGCGGTTCTTCGGCATCGACGAGATCGCCGACGACCAGTCCGACCTGCCGCACATGGCGCCGCCGGTCGAGAAGTTCGTCGCGAGGATGCGCGCCATGGGCATCGGCGACGGCCACCGGGTCGTGGTCTACGATGCGGTGGGCCTGTTCAGCGCCGCGCGGGTCTGGTGGCTGTTCCGGCTCTTCGGCAAGGAGGACGTCGCGGTGCTCGACGGCGGCCTGCCGAAGTGGCTGGCCGAGGGACGGCCGGTCGAGGACACGGCGCCGGTGCTGCGCGACCGCCACTTCACCGCGCGAAGGGATGCAAGCCTCGTGCGCGACGTGACCCAGGTCGCGGCCAGCGCCAAGCTCGGCGACGCCCAGATCGTGGACGCCCGCGCGCCCGAGCGCTTCCGCGGCGAGGCGCCGGAGCCGCGGCCGGGGCTGCGCGCCGGGCACATCCCCGGCTCGGTGAACCTGCACTACCGCACGCTCCTGAACGCGGATGGCACGATGAAGGACGCAGGCGCCCTGCGCGCCGCCTTCCAGGCGGCGGGCGTCGATCTGGGCAAGCCGGTGATCACCACCTGCGGCTCGGGGGTGACCGCGGCCATCCTCAGCCTCGCGCTGGAACGGATCGGCCACCACGGCCACGCGCTCTACGACGGCTCCTGGAGCGAGTGGGGCGCCTATCCCGACCTCAAGGTCGCGCGCGGCTGAGGCGGGGGATGCGACACCGCGCGGGCGAGACGGTCGAATGCACCGTCACCTATCTGGAGATGCGGCGACGCCCGACGCAGCCGCGGCCGCACCTGCCGCCTGGCCCGACCTCGGCGCTGGTCGCGGCCGAAAAGCCGCCGGTGTGGTATTTCCTCGGCCTCTATGACGCGGTCGGGCGCGACTACGACTGGACCGATCAGCATTCCCTGCCGCGGGACGAGATCTCAGCGTTCCTCGCCGACCCCAAGGTCGTGCTCTACACGCTGATGCGCGCCGGCTGGCCGCACGGGTTCTACATCCTCGACTGCCGCGAACAAGGTCTGTGCGACCTCGCCTATTTCGGGCTGGTGCCGCAGGCGCTGGGCCAGGGGCTCGGCTCGTTCCTGCTCTGGACCGCGGTGCACATGGCCTGGGACCGGCCGGGGGTGAAGCTCGTCAGCGTCAACACCAACTCGCTCGACCATCCCCGGGCGCTGCCGCTCTACCAGAAGGTGGGCTTCGCGCCGGTGCGCCGCGAGACCCATGCCCGCACGCTCACCCGCGACCGCGACTCGGTCGGCGCCTGAACCCGGAAGGATATTTCGATGCTCGAGGCCCTGACGCCGCCGCCGCCCGACAAGATCATCGAGCTGATGGACCTCTACCGGGCCGACGACCGGCGCGACAAGGTCGACCTCGGCGTCGGCGTCTACAAGGATGCGGGCGGCAACACGCCTATCCTGCGCGCAGTCAAGGAGGCCGAGCAGCGGCTGTGGCGCGACCAGAGCACGAAGAGCTATGTCGGGCTCGCGGGCGATCTCGACTTCGTCGCGGCGCTCAGGCGGCTGATCTTCGGCGATGCGGTGCCGGAGGCGCGGATCGCCGGCGTCCAGACCCCCGGCGGCACGGGTGCCGTGCGCCAGCTCTTCGAGCTGGTGGCGCGCGCCAATCCGGAAGCGGTCGTCTGGCACTCGGACCCGACCTGGCCGAACCATCCGGCGATCCTCAACCATCTCGGCGCCCAGATCCGGACCTATCGCTACTTCGACGCAGCATCCCGTGGGGTGGATTTCGAGGGAATGCTCGCCGATCTCGCGGTGCTCAGGTCGGGCGACGTGGTGCTGATCCACGGCTGCTGCCACAACCCGACGGGCGCGGATCTGTCGTTCGAGCAATGGCGGGTGCTGAGCGAGCTTCTCAACCGGCGCGGCGCCGTGCCGATGATCGACCTCGCCTATCAGGGCTTCGGCGACGGGCTGGAGGCCGACGTGGCCGGGCTGCGCTACATGGCCGCCCAGGTCCCCGAGATGCTGGTCGCGGCGAGCTGTTCGAAGAACTTCGGCCTCTACCGCGAGCGGGTGGGGGCGGCCTTCGCGATGGTCGCGGGTCCCAAGCAGACGGGGGTGGTGCAGGGCAATCTGGCGACGCTGAACCGGCTGAACTATTCCTTCCCGCCCGATCATGGGGCGAAGCTGGTGGAGATGATCCTCGCCGACGTAGGCCTGCGCACGGAATGGACGGCCGAGCTCGAGGGGATGCGGCTGCATGTCCTGCGGCTGCGCCGGGCGCTGGCCGACGCGCTCAGGCGCGAGACGAACTCGGACCGGTTCGATTTCCTGACCACCCACCGCGGCATGTTCTCGCGGCTCGGGGCGGATCCGGAGCAGGTCGCGGCGCTGAGGCGGGACCACGGCATCTACATGGTCGGCGACAGTCGGATCAACATCGCGGGACTGCCGGAGGGGCGGATCGACCGGCTCGCCGCCGCGATCGCCGCCGTTGGCGTGTGAGGCGAAGAGGGCCGCCTTTCACGCCTTTCACTGTGAAAGGCGGATCTCAGTATTGAAATTATTGAGAAAAAAAGTGCGAATTAACGTCTCGTCAGGTTTTCCCGCGGGTGGGGGATGACCGCCGTCCCCTACATCACCGCGGCCGATGTCGAGGACCGACTGGACTGGGTGGCGGTGGCCGAGGCGCTGGCCGAGGGGCACCGGGGCAAGCCGCCGGAGCTGACCGACCAGTTCCTGACGCGGGGGGCGGACACCCTGCTCAGCCGGGCCGCCTGGATCGACGGGATGGGCGCGGCGGTGAAGTCGGTGACGGTGCTGCCCGGCAATCCGGCGCGCGGCCTGCCCTCGGTGCAGGGAGCGATGCTCCTCTTCGACGATGCCACTGGCGCGGTGCGGGCGGTGATCGATTCGGCGCTGGTGACGAAGTGGAAGACCGCGGGCGATTCGATCCTCGGCGCCAAGCTGCTGGCCCGCCCCGGCCCGCGGCGGCTCCTGATCCTGGGCGCGGGGGCGGTCGCGGCCTCGCTGATCGAGGCCTATGGCGCGATGTTCCCGAGGCTCGGGATCGCGCTCTGGAATCGCAATCCGGCGCGGGCCGAGGCGCTCGCCGGGAGCCGTCCCGGTGTCACGGTGGTGACGGATCTGCCCGCGGCAGTGGCCGAGGCCGACATCGTCGCCTGCGCGACCATGGCCCGCGAGCCGGTGCTGGAGGGCGACT
>JBBQRM010000301.1:0-4417 GCA_038214855.1 Rhodobacterales bacterium
AGAGGCTGATCGGGCTGACCCAGATCGCATCGGCGGTGGCGATGGCGGTGCGGGCGGCGGGAGGGATCTGCTCGTAGCGACGTTCGATCACCGCCCAGGCGAGGGTGTGGGTGTCGAGCAGGACCGCCGTCACTCCCGCCCTTCCCAGAGAGCGAGATCCTCCTCGCTCATCGGCTCGAGAAAATCGGGCATGTTCGCCCCGACCTCGGCCGGCAGCCCGCCGAAGCGGAAGCCGCTCTTGACGACCGGCACCAGCCGGACCACCGGCACGGCGCCGCGCGCGATCACCACCTCCTCGCCGTCGAGCGCGGCCTGGATCAGCCTGGAAAGATGCGTCTTGGCCGCGTGGACGGTGACCTGCATGGCGTCTCCCCCTATTAGCTAAGCTAGACTAAGTCAAATCCCCGCTCCCGTCAACCGCCGCGCACCGCGGCTCAGGCGGGCGCCTCCACATGCGGCCAGGCGATGCCGTAGGCCGGATCGTCCCGGCGCACCCCGGCCTCGGCCTCTGGCATGTAGGGATGCGAGACCTGGTAGACGACGTCGGTGTCGTCTTGAAGCGTCTGGAACCCGTGCGCGAAGCCCGCGGGCACGTAGAGCATCCGCCCCTCGCGCGCGTCGAGGTCGAACCCTTGGGACGGGGTGGATGATGGCGAGGGAATCGGGGCTGTTTGACGTGGACGCGCGGCTGCGGGAGCTATCGGCGCTTGAGGAGAATGCTGAGGCATCTACCGACAATCTTCGAGCACAACCGCTCTTGCGGCGAGATCCGTTCTACCCAGTACATGAAGAAACCGCCCGTCGGCCGTGACGAGGATACGGTCCATCCGCTCGGCCAGAGCCAGATACATGCAATCGTAAACCGGATGGCGGAGGGTCAGCGCGAGCGCGAGTGCATGCCGCTCGAGAGCATCGTCATGATCGACGAGCGTGAGCGGCGCCGCTTGCAGAAGGCCGAAGAGTTCCCGGGCGTCGTCCGACGTCATGGCCTGGCGCGCGGCGAGGGTGCGCATGACGTTGGCGACCTCGACGCGGAGAAGCGCTGGCGCCGCCATGTCCCGGCCTTCCAGGCCGTGGGCTGCGGCGCTGCCCGGCTCGTCAACGAACCATTTGATCACGACGCTGGCGTCTACGACCAGACCGGTCGCGGGCGTGGAGTTCACGCCCGGTCATCGTCGCGTCCACGATCCTCGCGCAGGAGTTCGGTGGTGCTCTGGATCTCGGGAGGCAGCTTGATCCGACGCGCCCGCGCGGTCTCGAAGAAGTTCCCTTGCTGCGCGGGCTGAAGCACGTCCTGCAGGATCTTGCGGTGTTCCGCCTCCGCGGAACGGCCGGCCTTCATCGCACGGAGCTTGAGCGCGGCCGCGATGCTGTCGTCGATATTTCGAACCGTGAGCTGGGCCATAACGTAATCCCTTTGAATACATAATGCCTTCAATATGCGTGCATCGATGTCGGCCCGCAAGCACTCATTGAAAGGGCTGGTGCGGGCGCACGAGCGAGTACCCCACGTGCGCCCGTCAGGGTACCGTTCCATCGTGATCGGTAGTCGCCATCGGCCAATCGATGTCGAGACGTCGAGCGGCCGTAGCGGAATTCCACCCATCCTTGATCGTAGAAGGCTACATCGCGCCTCAAGGCTTCAGCCTTATCCCCTGGCGCGCCCGCTCGCTTTCTGCAAGCCGCCGCGCCTGCGAGGCCACGGCGCGCTCGCCCGCGCGCACGGCCTGCACCGTCCGCCCGATTTCGACGAGCGCACCGCGCTCGGCCGCCGTGACCTTCGCATCCGCCATTGCCCCGGCGCCACCTCGATCGAGCGTCCGCAGGCCCTCGGCGCCGAAGCGCGTCTCGACCGCCGCCATAAAACCATCCACCTCACGCGCGAGCCGCGCATCTACCTGCAGCGCCTTCCAGGCCGCGACTTGCCCTGCCGCATCCTTTGCGGTGGCGATCCCATCGACCGCCGCCCGCGCCAGCGCCGAGAGCACCGGCACCCCCGTCGTCTCCGCCGTTTGCCGCGCCTCGACGCCATCCTTGAAACCCGTCGCCGCCGTGGTCTCCGCCGCCGCTATCCGGCTCAGCGCCGGCCCAACCGCCCGCACCACCCGTTCGGCCTCAGCCCGCCCCCGCCGCGCCGCCTGGCCGGCGAGCAGCCCCGTGCGGCCGCGTAACGCGCCCAGCTGCCCCGGGTCGCCGTCAAGTCGCCGCGCCGTCGATGTCGGCCCATGCGTCTTGACGAGCTCAATGAGCCGCGCCTGCGCCGTGCGCGGATCGCGATAGGCCCCCTCGAGGTAGCGCTCCAGCGCCGCGCGCTCGCGTCGCACCGCCGGGTCCGCCGCCACCGCCGCAGCGAGGTCGCCGCGATCTGGCCGCTCGGCTGCGACCCGCGGCGCGATGAGCCAGCCGCGCGCCGCGACGACAGCGCGCTCCGGCTCCGGTTTTGTCTCTGGCGCCGATGTTGGACGCGAACCCGCCTCGGCCGAAGGGGAGACATCCCCCCTGCCCTCGTCTCCGTACTTCACGCGACCCTCACCTTCCCCACGCGACTCCCGGCCTTCCGCGCGCCGCGCCAGATCGACGAGCTTCGGCCGCAGCGCCTCTGGCAGCTCGTCGCGCATCGCCCAGGCGAGCGACGCCGACCGCACCTCACCGCGGCTCATCTGCCGCGCGAGCTGCCCGAGATCGCGCGCCGTCTCGGTCGCAGCGAAGATCACAGCACTCTCGCGCTGCCGCGTCAGCGCGACATAGGACGAGGCCTGCCGCCAGTGATGCGAGTGGTAGAGGTAGGTGTGGTCGAGCGTCTTGCCCTGGCCCTTGTAGATCGTCCCGGCATAGCCGTGCCGGAAGCCTTCGAACTCCGACGCGAGCCAGCCGACCGCCCTGCCCTGCCCGTCCGCCGCATCCAGTCTGGCGCTCACCCGCCCCGTCTCCCCGTCGATAGCGGTGATCACCCCGGCATTCCCGTTATAGATGCCGGCGCGTCGATCCGTGTCGGTGAACTGCACCCGGTCCCCGACCGCAAACTCCGCCGCCCCGTGCTTCGTCTCCAGCCGCACGTCGGCGCCGAGCTCGCCTCGGTCGCGCCGCACCGCGCGCAGCTCGGCGTTCAGTGCATCGACTTCCCGGTTGGTGTAGGCGAACACGAAACGGGTGGCGCCCGGATCGGCGCCTGTATCGGCCTTCCAGCGCTCGACCAGCCGCGCCCGCGCCTCGTCCTGCCGCCCCGACCAGTCGAGCGCACCATGCCGCGCGAAGGCCCGCAGCGCCGCCTCCACCCGCCCCTCGGCCATGTCCCGCGCCGCCTGCCGCTGCCAGTCCACCTGCTGCCGGGTCACCTCCGTGATCTCCGCCGAACCGTGGCGCTGGCGCAGCTCGGCGAACAGCCCGCCGCGCTCGATCGAGGCGAGCTGGCGATCGTCGCCCGCGAGGATCACCTTGGCGCCGCTGCGCCGCGCCTCGGCCAGCAGCTCGCCCGTCACCCGGGCGTCGCACATCGCCGCCTCGTCGACGATGACGAGCGTGCGCGAGTTCCACTGCACCCGGCCGTTCTTCAGCCGGAAGAGCTCGGAATGCACCGTCGCCGCCCGCTCGAACCCATCGCCCTTCAGATCCTGCGCCACGCTGTTGGTCGGCCCGAGCCCGACCACATCGTAGCCGGCGCGAACGTGCGCGTCGCGCACCGCGGCCAGAGTGTAGCTCTTGCCGGTCCCGGCACGGCCTTCGACGATCTTCAGCCCGCCCGCGCCGACCGCATGCTCGAACGTCGCAAGCTGATCCGCGCGCAAACTCCGCCCTTCGAGCGCAGCGGCCTGCGCTGCTGACCCGATCACCCGATGCCGCCCCTCCGCCACAAGCGCCCCGTCCGCCAGCGCCGCCCGCTCCTGCGCCCGTACCTCGCGCGTGGTGTAGCGTCCGACAGCCTCCCCCGTCGCGGGATCGTGGAGCGCTAGCGTCTCCGGGCTCTCCAACACCCGACCCTTCACCATGAGATGCTCGGCCTCGTCATGGATGTGCTTGGCCAGATGCCGGTCCAACTCGCGCTCCGTGAACGTGGCGTTGCCGCGCGTCAGCACCCGCAGAACCGTCTCGGGATCGCGCGCGGCCGCGGCGTTCTCCCGCGCGATCTCCTCGGCCCGCGCCACCGCCAGAGAGCCTTCAGCGCGCATCCGGATCGGCCCGATGTGCTCGCCCGGCACCGCGCTCGTCGCGTCGACCCTGAGCATGAGCCCGTGCTCGGCGAAGTAGGCGTCCTGGTGCGCCGCCCAGAGCGCGCCCCAACGCTCGCCGTCAGTGACCGCGGCGCGACCGCTGAAGCTCCGCACCTCCGGGTCGAGATCGCGCGCCTTCTTGGCCGCCAGCCGGTCCCCCTCGACCCGCCGCGTGGTGATCAAGAGATGCGCATGATGGTTCGCCCGCT
>JBBQRM010000302.1:0-4415 GCA_038214855.1 Rhodobacterales bacterium
AGCGTCACCCGCGCACCGCCCTCGACGTCGAGCACCAGATGGTCGTGCTTGCCCGGCAGCGGCAGGTCGTGCCGATGCACCCCCAGCACCTCGCCCGAGACCAGCATCCGTCCCGACATCCCCAGATGCACGATCAGCGTCTCGCCGCGGTCGAGCGCCGCAAGCAGGTACTTCGACCGCCGCCCCAGCGCCTCGACCCGCGCGCCTTCGAGCCGCGCCGCCAGATCCGGCGGGAACGGCCAGCGCAAACCTTCGCGGCGCACGTCGGCGCGCAAGATGCGGCGGTCGGTCAGCACCGGCTCGAGCCCCCGGCGCACCGTCTCGACCTCGGGAAGTTCGGGCAAGGGCGCGCCTCCGGTCAGGGTGACGCAGTTGTCACCCGCACGCGCGCGCTTATAAGCAAGGTCGGACCCGACAGAAAGTGCGTGCGCCCATGACCGACCAGACCGAGCGCACCACGCACTTCGGTGCCGAGACCGTGCCGGAGGTGGCCAAGGCCTCGCGCGTCCACGGGGTCTTCACCTCGGTCGCCTCGCGCTACGACCTGATGAACGACGCGATGAGCTTGGGCATCCACCGGCTGTGGAAGGACGCGATGCTCGACTGGCTCGCCCCGCGGCCCGGCAGCCACCTGCTCGATGTCGCCGGCGGCACCGGCGACATCGCCTTCCGTTTCCTCGAGCGGCTGGACGGACGCGGTCGCGCCTCCGTTCTCGACATGACCGAGGGGATGCTCGCGGAGGGCCGCAAGCGCGCCGAGGCCCGGAGTTTCGCCAGCCGGCTCGACTGGCTGGCGGGCGACGCGATGGCGCTGCCCTTCCCCGCCAATAGATTCGACGCCTACACGATTTCCTTCGGCATCCGCAACGTCACGAGGATCGAGGACGCGCTCGGCGAGGCCTTCCGCGTGCTCCGGCCCGGCGGCCGGCTGATGGTGCTCGAGTTCTCCCGCGTCGATAACGACGCACTGCGCTGGCTCTACGACCGCTATTCCTACAACGTGATCCCGCCGCTGGGTGCGGCCATCGCAGGGGACCGCGCGAGCTATCAGTACCTGGTCGACTCGATCCGCCGCTTCCCCGACCAGGCGCACTTCGCGGGCATGATCGAGGCAGCGGGCTTCGAGCGCGTGGCCTGGCGGGACCTGTCGATGGGGATCGCGGCGCTGCACTCGGCCTGGAAACTCTGATGCGCGGGCCGCACAACCTGTGGCGGCTGATCCGGACCGGCGCGACCTTCGAGCGCACCGGCGCCATGCGGGTCGCCCTCGAGGCGCTAGACGCCCCGCCCACCCTGCGGGCGGCCGCGCGAGTGCTTGGCTGGCCGTTCCAGTGGCTGGGCTACGAGGGCGATCCCTCGCAGCCGCCGGTGCTGCGCGCGTTGAACGCCCTCGGGCCGGCCTACATCAAGTTCGGCCAGATCATGTCGACGCGCCCCGACATCGTCGGCGAGGAGCTCGCCCGCCAGCTCACCGTGCTCCAGGACAAGCTGCCGCCCTTCCCTGAGGCCGAGGCGCGGGCCGCCATCGCGCGCGAGTTCGGCCTGCCCCCCGACGCGATCTTCGCCGATCTCGGCCCCCCGGTCGCCGCCGCCTCGCTCGCCCAGGTCCACCGCGCCACCCTGCGCGAGACCGGCCAGCCGGTCGCGGTCAAGGTGCTGCGGCCGGGGATCGAGCGGGCCTTCCTGCGCGATGTCGACGCCTTCTACTTCGCAGCAAGGATGATCGAGATCCTCGCGCCCTTTACCCGCCGCCTGCGCCCGCGCGCGGTGATCGCGCATTTCGAAGGCGTGGTGCAGGGCGAGCTCGACCTCAGGATGGAAGCCTCCGCCGCCGCCGAGTTCCATGCCAACACCGTGCGCGATCCGGGCTTCCGCGTGCCGCAGGTGATCTGGGCCGCGTCGGGGCGCAGGGTTCTGACGCTGGAATGGGTGGCGGGCGACAACATGGGCGATCTGCCGGCGCTTTTCGCGCGCGGCACCGACCTCGTGCGGCTCTCCGAGCGGATCATCCAGGCGTTCCTCACCCATGCGCTGCGCGACGGGTTCTTCCACGCCGACATGCACCAGGGCAACCTCAAGCTCGGCCCGGACGGCGCGATCGTGGCGCTCGACTTCGGCATCATGGGGCGGATCGACAGCTACACCCGCCGCGTCTATGCCGAGATCATCTACGGCTTCCTGCGCAAGGATTACCTGCGCGTGGCCGAGGTGCATTTCGAGGCCGGCTACGTGCCGGCCGACCGCGACATCGACGCCTTCGCCCAGTCGCTGCGCTCGGTGGGCGAGCCGATCTTCGGCCAGGATGCGAGCCACATCTCGATGGCCCGCCTACTCGCGCATCTCTTCGAGGTGACCGAGCGTTTTGGGATGCAGACCCGCACCGAGCTGATCCTGCTCCAGCGCACGATGGTGGTCATCGAGGGCGTGGGGCGCAGCCTCAACCCGGCGATGAACATGTGGGAAACCGCGCGTCCCGTGGTCGGCGAATACATCGCCGACAACCTCGGCCCTCGCGCGGTGGCCCGTGACCTCGGCGCGACGCTGCGGGTGCTGGCGCGCTTCGGCCCGCGACTCCCGCAGGTCGCGGAGGCCGCCCTCATCCGCGCGGGCGGCCCCGAGCCGCAGCCCGAGCGCCGTCGCCCGCCCGGCTGGGTCTACGGCCTTGGCGGCGCGCTGCTCGGCGCGGCCCTGGTCTCGCTCGGTGCGCTCATCGGCGCGGCCGGCTGATGTCTCCCGGGCGGTTGACCGCGGCACCGCGGCGGCGCTAGATGCTCGCGTGCGACCTCGTAGCTCAGAGGATAGAGCAACCGCCTCCTAAGCGGTAGGTCGGCGGTTCGACTCCGCCCGGGGTCGCCATCCCGCCGCCATTCGGCGCGACCATGCCGGGCGGGCAGAATCCTAACGAAACGTTAAAACGCCTATTTTTGTCCAATGATTTCAATGGCAGAGGCAATGTTGCACGGTGCAACACCCTGATGTTGCACAGGGCAGATGCCACTCAAACCAGCTCCCGCCGGAACGGCGGCCCGTCGCCGCGGGCGGGCCCGTCGAGCTCCTCGGCGTAGCGCCGGCCGGCATAGGTGGCCCAGGCGATCGGGGCGGGAGCGGCAGCATCGCCGATCACCTCGACCGAGCGCAGACCCGCCGCCGCCCAGTCCGCCCGCCGCGCCTTCAGCTCGAGGTAGAGCCCGTCGCAGCCGGTCCGCGAGCCCACCAGCACCACCGCCTCCGCACCGAGCTCCGTGATGCGCCCGGAATGGACGCAGGCGAGCCGCACCCCGCTCGCGCCGATCTCCACCGGCGCAAGCGACGGCAGGATCTCCACCCCGAGCTCCAGCAGCCGCGTCTGGATGCGCCCCTGCTCGAGCGTGTTCACCGTCCAGTCCGCGACGCGCGACGCCGGCGTGACTAGGCTCACCCGGCACCCCCGCCCGGCCAGCAGCTCCGCCAGAACACTGCCCATATAGTAGTGGTCGTCATCGTAGATCAGAACGCTGCCGCCCGTCGGGCCGACGCCCGCCATCAGATCGTCCGGCGCAAGCAGAGTCATCGCCGGATCGGTCGGGATCGGGTCGAGATGGTGGCGCGCCACCGCGTCCCGCCGCCACAGCGCCCCGGTCGCGACCGCCACGTGCTCGAAGCCGAAGTCCAGCACCTCCGCCGCCGTGAGCCGGCTGTCGAGGTAGACCTCGACGTTCGGCATGGTGTGGATGCGCCCCTCGCGGTAGTCCGCCACCCTGCCCCAGACCGCAAGGCCCGGCAGCGCCCGTTCCTTCGCCACCCGTCCGCCGAGCCTGGTGTCGGCTTCCGCCAGCGCCACCTCGTAGCCGCGCAGGCCGAGGACACGTGCTGCCTCGAGCCCCGCCGGTCCCGCGCCGATGACCAGCACCGAGCGGCTCGCACCCTTCGCGCGGCTGCGCTCGGGATGCCAGCCCTTGCGCCATTCCTCCATGAAGCTCGGATTCTGGGTGCAGCGACTGATCGACATCGTCATGTCGTCGGCCACGCAGATGTTGCAGCCGATGCATTCGCGGATGTCATTGGCCCGCCCCTCCGCCACCTTGCGCGGCAGGAACGGATCGGCGATCGACGGCCGCGCCGCGCCGATGAAGTCAAGGATGCCCGCCTTCACCTGCCGCACCATCGCGTCGGGCGAGGTGAAGCGGCCGACCCCCACGACGGGCCGTGGCGTCAGCTGCTTCAGGCCGCGCGCCAGCTCCTCCTGCGCGCCCTCATCCGTGAAGCGCGAGGTGCCCGAGCATTGTTCCCAGGTGCCGTGCGCGAAGTCCCAGAGGTCCGGCAGCTCGGCGTGCATCGCGACGAGATCGCGCAGCTCGCCGTTCGAGAAGCCCCGCGCGCCCGCCTCGTGCAGCGACAGCCGCACCGAGACCGCCACCTCGCCGCGCGTCTCCTCT
>JBBQRM010000303.1:0-4381 GCA_038214855.1 Rhodobacterales bacterium
GTAGGCGAAACCGGAAAAGGAAAACCCATGGCTCTTCCCGAGTTCACTTTGCGCCAGCTGCTGGAAGCCGGCGTGCATTTCGGTCACCAGACGCACCGCTGGAACCCCCGTATGGGCCCCTATATCTTCGGGGACCGCAACGGCATCCACGTGATCGACCTCACCCAGACGGTGCCGCTGCTCGATCAGGCGCTGCAGGCGGTGCAGAAGACCGTCGCCAAGGGCGGGCGGATCCTGTTCATCGGCACCAAGCGGCAGGCCTCCAAGGCCGTGGCCGATGCCGCCGAGCGTTGCGCGCAGTATTACATGAACCACCGCTGGCTCGGGGGCACGCTGACCAACTGGAAGACGGTCTCGAACTCGATCTCGCGGCTGAAGTCGATCGACGAGAAGCTCGAGGCCGGTGCGGGCGGTCTGACCAAGAAGGAGCGGCTGGGGCTCGAGCGCGATCAGAACAAGCTGCAGCAGAGCCTCGGTGGCATCCGCGACATGGGCGGCGTGCCGGACATGATCTTCGTGATTGACACCAACAAGGAAGAGCTCGCGATCCTCGAGGCGCGCAAGCTCGGCATCCCGGTGATCGCCGTGCTCGACAGCAACTCCTCGCCCGACGGGATCGACTATCCGATCCCCGGCAACGACGACGCGGCACGCGCCATCGCGCTCTACTGCGATCTGGTGGCGCGCGCGGCGCTCGACGGGATGACGGCGCAGATGGGGGCCGCGGGGGTCGACATCGGCGCGATGGAGGAGGCGCCGGAGGAGGAGGGCCTCGCGCCCGAGGCCGAGGCCGCGCCCGAGGCCGAGGCCGCCCCGGTGGCCGAAGAGGCGCCGGCCGCACCGACGAACTGAGCTGCGCCGCTGGCGCGGCGCCTGGGATTATTCTTGAGGAGAGCGATCGATGGCGATCACCGCCGCACAGGTAAAGGAGCTGCGCGACGTGTCCGGCGCCGGCATGATGGACGCCAAGAAGGCGCTGACCGAGACGGACGGCGACATGGAGGCGGCGGTCGACTGGCTGCGCACCAAGGGGCTCGCCAAGGCCGCGAAGAAGTCCGGCCGCACCGCCGCCGAGGGGCTGGTGGGCGTGGCGGTCAGGGGCGGCGTGGGCGTCGCGGTCGAGGTGAACTCCGAGACCGATTTCGTGGCGCGCAACTCGGACTTCCAGGAGATCGTGCGCGCGATCACCGAGGTCGCGACCGGCTGCGCCGATCTCGAGGAGTTGCGCGGGGCGAAACTGGGCGCCAAGACGGTCGAGGAGGCGATCACCGCGAAGATCGCGACCATCGGCGAGAACCTGCACCTGCGCCGGATGGTCTCGCTCGAGGGCGAGACTGTGGCCTCCTATGTCCATAACGCCGTCGCCGAGGGCCTCGGCAAGATCGGCGTGCTGGTCGCGCTGAGCGGCAGCGACGAAGGCATCGGCAAGCAGATCGCGATGCACGTGGCCGCGACCGATCCGGCGTCGCTCAGCGAGGCCGACCTCGACCCGGCGCTGGTCGAGCGCGAGAAGCACGTGCTGAGCGAGCAGGCGCGGGCCTCGGGCAAGCCGGAGGCGGTGATCGAGAAGATGATCCAGGGCCGGATGGGCAAGTTCTTCGAGGAAGTCACGCTGCTCAACCAGAAATTCGTGATCAACCCCGACCTGACCGTCGGCCAGGCGGCGCGGGAGGCGGGTGTCACGATCACCGGCTTCGCGCGGCTGACGGTCGGCGAGGGCGTCGACCGGCCGGCCGAGGATTTCGCGGCCGAGGTCGCGAAGACGATGGGCGCCTGATCGTCACGAACGCTCGGCCGTTTCACGTGAGGCGGCGCCCGCCCCCGCCGGCGCCGGCCGGGGCACGCGGAACCCGGCATTGGCCATTGAAACCCACAGGCTTTCCGGCCATTTTGGCGCGCGATCGGCAGGACGGAGCGAAGCGGAGATGACGGATGGCCTGGCCAGCACCGCGACCGCGCCCGTGACCGCCGGCTACGGCCGCGTGCTCCTGAAGATCTCCGGCGAGGCGCTGATGGGGACGCAGGCATACGGCCTGCACCCGCCGACGGTCGAGCGCATCGCGCGGCAGGTGAAGTCGGTCCGCGATCTGGGCGTCGAGATCTGCATGGTGATCGGCGGCGGCAACATCTTCCGCGACCTTCAGGGCAGCGCCCAGGGGATGGAGCGGACCACCGCGGACTACATGGGGATGCTCGCGACGGTGATGAACGCGCTCGCCATGCAATCGGCGCTCGAGACGCTGAGGGTCTATACCCGCGTCGTCTCGGCGATCCCGATGGATCAGGTCAGTGAGCCCTACATCCGCAGGCGGGCGGTCCGGCACATGGAGAAGGGGCGGGTGGTGATCTTCGCCGCGGGCACCGGCAACCCGTATTTCACCACCGACACCGCCGCGACGCTGCGTGCCTCGGAAATGTCCTGCGAGGCGATCTTCAAGGGCACGCAGGTCGACGGCGTCTACGACAGCGATCCCAAGCTCAACCCGGAGGCGCGCCGTTTCGACCGGATCAGCTACGACGCGGTCCTCCAGCGCAATCTCAAGGTGATGGATGCGGCCGCGATCGCGCTGGCGCGCGACAATGCGCTGCCGATCATCGTCTTCTCGCTCGACGAGCCGAGCGGGCTCGCGGGTGTGATCCGCGGCGAGGGGAAGTTCACCATTGTCGAACCCGGCTGAGGCAATGACCGGGACGTGCGCGAGGAGGCGGACATGTCGGACACGGACATCGATATCGAGGCGCTTGAGAAGCGCATGGACGGGGCGTTGACCGCGCTTCGGGGCGAATTCGCGTCGCTGCGCACCGGGCGCGCCTCTGCCTCGATGCTCGACCCCGTGACGGTCGAGGCCTACGGCAGCCCGACGCCGATCAACCAGCTCGGCACCATCACCGTGCCGGAGCCGCGGATGGTGCTGATCAACGTCTGGGACAAGAGCATGGTGAACGCCGTCGACAAGGCGATCCGCAACTCGGGCCTCGGGATCAATCCGCAGATGGACGGCACGATCCTGCGCCTGCCGATCCCGGAACTGAACGAGGAGCGGCGGCGCGATCTGGCCAAGGTCGCGGGCCAGTATGCCGAGCATGCGCGCATCGCCGTGCGCAACGTGCGCCGCGACGGCATGGATCAGCTGAAGCGCGCCAAGGCCGACGGGCTCGGCGAGGACGACCACAAGCTCTGGTCGGACGAGATCCAGAGCCTCACCGACGCGACCATCGGCAAGATCGACGCGGCGCTCGCCACCAAGCAAGACGAGATCATGCAGATTTAGACGATTGCGGCGCGTGCCGGGCGGGCAGTCGGCCCGGGCGCGCCGGAGGGTAGATTACGGATGTATACAGTCGAGCCAGCGCACCGGTCGGGCCCGAGCCACGTGGCGATCATCATGGACGGCAACGGCCGCTGGGCCACGAGCCGGGGGCTGCCGCGGCTAGCCGGGCACAGGCGGGGCGCCGACAGGGTGCGCGAGATCGTCGAGAGCTGCCCCGATCTCGACATCACGCACCTGACGCTGTTCGCCTTCTCCACCGAGAACTGGAAGCGCCCGGCGAGCGAGGTCGGCGGGCTGATGCGGCTGTTCCGGCGCTACATCAAGAAGGACAGCGCCAAGCTGGTCGAGGAGGGGGTGCGGGTGCGCTTCATCGGCGGGCGCGAGCGGCTCGCTCCCGACCTGCAGGCGATGATGGCCGGGCTCGAGCGGCAGACCGTGGGCAACGGCCGGCTGCACCTGACGGTCGCGATCAACTACGGCGGGCGCGACGAGATCCTGCGGGCCGCCCGCAGGATCGCGGAGGCGGTGCAGGAGGGCGCCCTCGCGCTCGAGGACGTGGCGCCGGAGACGATCGAGGCGTTTCTCGACACGGCCGGGCTGCCCGATCCCGACCTCGTGCTGCGCACGTCGGGCGAGTACCGGGTCTCGGGCTTCCTGCCGTGGCAGTCGGCCTATTCCGAGTTCGCCTTCGTCGAGACCAACTGGCCCGACTTCACCGCCGAGATGTTCGCGGCGCAGGTGCGCGGCTTCGGCCGGCGCGAACGCCGCTTCGGCGCCGTCGCGGGATGAGACCCGCCCCGCCCAAGCCGATCCGCTTCGGCGATCTGGGCGTGCGCGGCGCGGCGGGCGCGGTGCTGGCGGGGGCGGCGCTCGCGGACCTGTGGGTGGGCGGCGCCTGGGTCTGGGGGATGGCGGCGCTCGCGACGCTGCTGATGATGTGGGAATACCACCGGATGGTGACCGGGCGCGGCGATCTTCGGGCCCCCGCCTTGTGGATCCTCTGGATCGCCGGCACGGGCGCAGTGGCGCTGACGGTGCTGGTGGGGCTGTGGGCGGCGGCGCTGCTGCTCGCAGCGGGGGGCGCGCTGGTGTCGGTCTCGGTGCGCCGG
>JBBQRM010000304.1:0-4368 GCA_038214855.1 Rhodobacterales bacterium
CGCGTGCCGGCGCCTCGGCCGCGATCCGGACCCTGCTCGATCTCGCGCCGCCGATGGCGACGGTCCTCAGGGACGGGCGCGAGGTGGAGGTTCCCACGTCGGAGGTGCAGGCCGGCGAGACCATCGTCATCCGCCCGGGCAACAAGATCCCGGTCGATGGCGAGATCGTCGAGGGCGAATCCCTCGTCGACGAGTCCATGCTCACCGGCGAATCGATGCCGGTGCAGAAGGCCGTCGGCGACAAGGTTATCGGCGCCACCATCAACAAGAGCGGCAGCTTCAAGTACCGCGCGACCAAGGTCGGCGCCGACACCGCGCTCGCCCAGATCGTCAAGCTGGTGCAGGAGGCGCAGAACTCCAAGGCGCCGGCGCAACTCCTCGCCGACCGGGCCTCGCAATGGCTGGTGGTGATCGCCATCGTGATCGGCCTCGGGACCTTCGCCGTGTGGTTCTGGTGGATCGGCTCGCCGCTCCTCTTCGCGCTGACGCTGACGATCACCGTCTTCGTGATCGCCTGCCCCGACGCGCTGGGGCTCGCCACGCCGATGGCGGTGATGGTCGGCACCGGGCTCGGGGCGACGCACGGGATCCTCTTCAAGAACGCAGGCGCGCTGGAAGATGCGACCAAGCTCGACGTGATCGTCTTCGACAAGACCGGCACGCTGACCATGGGCGAGCCGCGGGTGGTCGAGGTGGTGGCGGCCGAGGGCAGCTCGGAGGACGATGCGCTTCGCGCCGCGGCGGCGGTCGAGCGCGGCTCGGACCACCCCCTGGCGCTGGCGATCGTCGCGCGCGCCGAAGGGCTGGAGGTGCCGCAGGCGCAGGACTTCCTCAACCTCGAGGGCATGGGCGCTCAGGCCGAGGTCGGAGGCGAGACGGTGTTTCTCGGCAACCGCCGGCTGATGGACGAGCAGAAGATCGAGCTCGGGGCGCTCGGATCCGAGGCCGAGAGGCTCAAGGGGGCCGGCCGAACCGTGGTGCATGTGGCAAGCGGCGGCCGGCTCCTCGGCATCGTCGCCATCGCCGACGCGGCGCGTCCCACCGCCAAGGCGGCGGTCGCCAAGCTGCGCGAGCGCGGCGTCGAGGTGGCGATGCTGACCGGCGACAACGAGGGCACGGCGCGGCGCATCGCGGGCGAGCTCGGCATCGACACGGTGCTGGCCGACGTGCTGCCCGGCCAGAAGGCGGAGAAGGTCAAGGAACTGCAGGCGCAGGGCAAGCGCGTCGGCATGGTCGGCGACGGGATCAACGATGCGCCGGCGCTCACCCAGGCAGATGTCGGCTTCGCGATCGGCGCCGGCACCGACGTGGCGATGGAGAGCGCCGACATCGTGCTGATGAAGAGCGACCCCTACGACATCGTCGGTGCCATCGAGCTGTCGCGCGCCACCCTTCGCAAGATGCACCAGAACCTGTTCTGGGCGGTGGCCTACAACGTGATCGCCTTCCCGATGGCGGCGGGCGTGTTCTACCCCCTCGTCGTCAGCCCGGAGGTGGCCGCGCTGGCGATGTCGGGCAGCTCGGCGCTGGTCGCGGTCAACGCGCTCCTGCTCAAGCGCACCCGGCTCGAGGGCGTGGGCAGCGGCGGCAGCACGCTGGAGCCGGAGGCCGGACAGGCCGCCGCGGTCGCCCGGTGAGGTTAGGGTCTCATGGAAACGGAAGACATGAACAACGGCGATGACAGCGGAAGGCGCGGCTTCCTTGCCTCTCGCGGCAACATGGTGCTGGTGGTCTTTCTGGCGGTCGGCGGCTTCTACCTGATCGCCGAGCACACAGCGCATCTGGTGGGCTATGCGCCGCTCATCCTGCTCCTGCTGCTCTGCGGGGGAATGCACTTCTTCATGCACGGCGGGCACGGCGGACACGGTGACCATGGCGGTCATGGCGACCACGGCGGCGGCACGGACGACGACCCGTCGCCGGGCGACGGACCCGGCGCCCCCGACCGGGAGGCCGATCCGCGATGACCGAGACCGCTCCCGCCTACGGGCTCTGGCTCCTGGTCGTGCTCAATTCGGCAATCTTCATCCTGTTCGCCTTCAGCTTCTTCAAGCCGAGGACGGCGCGCGACTGGCGCTCATTCGGCGCGTTCAGTGCCTTCCTGGTCGCGCTCTTCACCGAGATGTATGGCTATCCGCTGACGATCTACCTGCTCTCGGGCTGGTTGCAGAGCCGCTATCCGGGGGTGGACTGGCTGTCGCACGATGCAGGCCATCTGCCGGAAATGCTGTTCGGCTGGAAGGCGAACCCGCATTTCGGGCCGTTCCACATCCTGAGCTTCGTCTTCATCGGCGGCGGCTTCATCCTGATCTCGGCGGCCTGGAGGGTGCTCTATGCGGCGCAGCGGCAGGGGGTGCTGGCGACATCGGGGCCCTACGCGCGGGTGCGCCATCCGCAATATGTCGGCTTCGTGTTGGTGATGTTCGGCTTCCTGCTGCAATGGCCGACGCTGCTGACGCTCGCGATGTTTCCGGTGCTGGTCTGGATGTATGTCCGCCTCGCCCGGCACGAGGAACGGCAGGCCGAGGCGGAGTTCGGCGAGACCTGGCGCCGCTATGCCGCCCGCATCCCGGCCTTCGTGCCCCGGCTGTCGGGATCCGCTGACCGGACCGAGCAATGAACCGTCATGCCGACAGCGGGCGCCGGCGGACGGCCGAGCCTCGAGCCGAACGGCAGCGAGGCGGGGTCGGGAGCGGTCGAGGAGCCGGAGCGGGCGTCGCGGCCGGGCCTTTCCCGCCTCCGCAGGCGGGGATTGCGATCCGCGCAGGCTCGCCCCTTCCGCTCGGCGTCAGCGAGCGCTGCGACGGCTTCAACTTCGCCCTGTTCAGCCGCCATGCGGAGGGCGCCGCGCTCCTGCTCTTCGCGGATACGGCGGATGTCGAGCCGGCGTTCGCCCTCGATCTCGACCCGGCGGAGCACCGCACCGGCGACGTGTGGCACGTGCTGGTGCAAGGCATCGCCTGGGGTCAGGCCTATGCCTGGCGCGTCGACGGTCCCTGGGCGCCCGAGCAGGGGCATCGGTTCATGCCGCACGTGGCGCTTCTCGACCCCTGCGGGCCGGCCGTGGTCGGCACCCAATGGTGGGACTTCGCGCGCCTCGCCGCGGGTGTGGGCGCGGAGCCGTCCGAGCCTCCAGAAGCTCCACCCCCCTCTGCGCGCTCGCTGCTCGTCGACCGCCGGTTCGACTGGCAGGGCGTGCGGCGCCCGAAGCGGTCCTGGGCCGAGACGGTGATCTACGAGACGCATGTGCGCGGTCTGACGATTGACCCTTCGTCGGGCAGCGCGCATCCGGGCACCTTCCTCGGCGTCGTCGACAAGATCCCGTACCTGCAGGAACTCGGTATCACCGCCGTCGAACTGATGCCGGTGCACGAGTTCAACAGCCGAGGCATTGCCCGGGCGGACCCGGCTACGGGCCGGCCGCTCCGCAACTACTGGGGCTACGACACCGCGGCGTTCTTCGCGCCGAAGGAGTCCTACGGAAGCGGACGCGCGCCGGGCTGCCAACTGGACGAGTTCAAGACGATGGTGCGCGAACTGCATCGCGCTGGGATCGAGGTGATCCTCGACGTGGTCTTCAACCATACTGCCGAGGGTGGCGCGGACGGGCCGACCCTCAGCTTCCGCGGTCTCGACAACGCGATCTACTACCTGCTCGACGCCGATGGCGGCTATCTGAACTTCAGCGGCTGCGGCAACACGGTGAATTGCAATCACCCGGTTGTGCGCGACTTCATCATCGACTGCCTGCGCTACTGGGTCGCCGAGATGCAGTTGGACGGATTCCGCTTCGACCTTGCATCGATCCTGGGGCGTGGCGAGGGCGGAGAACTGCTGCAGAACCCGCCGCTGCTGGAACGGATCGCCGAGGACCCGCTCTTGCGCGACGTCAATCTGATCGCCGAAGCCTGGGACGCGGGCGGTGCGTTTCAACTGGGCCGGTTCCCGGGCCAGCGTTGGGCGGAGTGGAACTGCCACTTCCGCGACGACGTGCGCCGCTTCTGGCGTGGCGATGCAGGGATGCGCGGGGCCTTCGCCTCCCGGCTCTGCGGCAGCGCGGACATCTACCGGCGCGAGGGCAAGGCCCCGCTCGCCAGCCTCAACTTCGTGGCCTGCCACGACGGGTTCACGCTGAACGACATCGTGAGCTACCGGCGCAAGCACAACGAGGCCAATGGCGAAGAGAACCGCGACGGCCCACCGAAAGAGTTCGGCGCGAACTACGGCGTCGAGGGCGAGACCGGCGATCCGGAGATCGAGCGCATCCGGCTGCGGCAGATCAAGAACATGCTGGCGACGCTCTTGCTCTCACGGGATGGCTTCTTTAAGTATACGCTGTTTGAGCAGCTCCACGATTGATTCACCAAC
>JBBQRM010000305.1:0-4358 GCA_038214855.1 Rhodobacterales bacterium
CGCCCGGCAGCCCGCGCTGGACCACCTCGTCGTCCGCCAGCGCCTCGAGCGCTTCCCCGAGGCTCATCGGCAGCTTCTTGACCTGCTTGCCGGCCTTGATCGCCTCGTAGATGTTGCGCTCCTCGGGCTTGCCGGGGTCGAGGTCGTTGTCGATGCCGTCGTCGGCCGCCGCCAAAATCGCGGCCCCCATCAGATACGGGTTCACCATCGAATCCACCGAGCGGAACTCGAAGCGTCCCGGCGCCGAGACGCGCAGGCCGGTCGTGCGGTTCTGGAACCCCCAGTCCGAGAACACCGGCGCCCAGAAGCCGGTGTCCCACAGCCGCCGATAGGAGTTCACCGTCGAGGACCCGATCGCCGTCAGCGCCCGCAGATGCGCGACGATCCCGCCGATCGCAGCCAACCCCGCCTTGCCCGGCATCTGCGGATCGTCGGTGTCTGGCATGAAGGTGTTGTCGCCGCCCGAGACGTACATGTAGTTCGCCGCCATCCCCGGCAGGTCGTCCGGGTCGTTGCCGGTGCGGTGCAGGCTGTCCTCGCCGCCGCGCCACAACGACATGTTGTGATGGCAGCCGTTCGCCGACACGCCCATGAAGGGCTTGGTCATGAAGCAGGCGATCAGGTCGAACTCGCGTGCCACCTGCGCGCAGATCTGGCGGTAGGTCGTCAGCCGGTCGGCGTTCCTCAGCACGTCGTCGAACTGCCAGTTGAGCTCCAGCTGCCCCGGCGCGTCCTCGTGGTCGCCCTGGATGATGTCGAGGCCCATCTTGCGGGAATACTCGATCACCTTCATGTAGACCGGTCGCAGGCTCTCGAACTGGTCGATGTGATAGCAGAAGGGCTTCGAGAATCCGCCCGCGGGCTTGCCGTCGGCGTCCTTCTTCAGCCACATCATCTCGGGCTCGGTGCCGACGCGCAGGCTCAGCCCGTCGTGCTTCTCCTTGAAGGCCGCGTGCAGCCGGCGCAGGTTGCCGCGGCAATCAGAGCTCAGGAACCCGCCCGGATTCTCCTTTTCCTCGCGGTTGCGAAACAGCGTGCAGTAGAACCGCGCCACCCTTTTGTCCCAGGGCAGCTGCATCATCGTCTCGGGCTCGGGGATACCGATCAGCTCCGCGGCCTCCGGCCCGTAGCCGAGATACTCGCCCCTTCGGTTCATGAACAGGTTGACCGTCGCACCGTAGACCAGCTGGAAGCCCTTCTGCGCAATGGATTCCCAATGATCCGCCGGGATGCCCTTGCCCATGATCTTGCCGGTCACCGACACGAACTGCAGATACAGATACTCGATCCCCTGCGCGTCGATCCGCCGGCGAACCTCCTGGATCATCTCCTCGCGGCCCTCGGCCGCGACGAAGCGCTCCAGATCGGTGCCGCCCATTCCGGTCTCGGCCTTGTTCATGTCCCTGTCCCCCCGTTTTTTCCCAGGCGCCGCGCCCCCGTCAGCTCCACGGAAACGGGCTGTGCGACGTCGGATGCAATTCGCCCCTGGCGAAGCGCTCGAAGCGGAACGGCCGCAGCAGCTCCTGCTCCTCGCCCATCACCTCGTCGGCAACGAGCCGCCCGACGCCCAGCATCTTGTAGCCGTGGTTGCTGTCGGCGATCACGGTCGCGTTCCCGTTGAACCGGTCGAACACCGGGAAGCTGTCCGGCGTGAAGCAGCCGATCCCGCCCGAGGGCTCGCGGTGGAACTTTGCGCTCATCCCCTCGAAGCGCTTGTGGCAATGCGCGAGTGCGGAGACCCACATATGCGCGAAGTCCTTGCTCGCGACGAACTCCGGGCTCGCGGGCCCGTAGGGGTCGATCTGCACCTCGTCCACCGGCGTCTCGACCTTGTAGGGCGCGGCTCCGCCCTGGATGCCGCCGAAATGCCAGTCCGGCTTGTAGTAGATGCCCCACATCTGATCGGTGATCGTCGAGCCGTCCACGTCCGAGATCAGGGCTGCATCGGTGTCGACATGGATCACCGGGGGCATCTCGCCGTCGTTGGTGAGCAGCGTCTCGGGCGCGACGTTCAGCACCCCCTCCTCGAGCTGCCAGAAGCGCCACATGTCCACGCCCTCGTGCACCTCGCCCGCGAGGTCCTTCAGCGTGATCTGCTTCGGCAGGCCCAGCATCGTCCAGAAGTCGCGCACCCAGGGCCCCGCGCCGATGATCAGCTGCTCGCAGCGGATCGTGCCGCGGTCGGTCTCGACCGCGCGGACCGCCTTCGATCCGTTCTCGGCGATCAGCCCCTTGACCTCGACGCCGGTCACGATCCGCACGCCGAGGTCCTCGGCCTTCTTCGCGAGCCCGTAGATCGACTTGGTGTTGTTGGCATAGCCGCCGCGCTTCTCGTGCAGGACCGAGGTTATCCCCTGCGCCTGCCAGTCGTCGAACATCGCGCGCATGTAGCTCGTCGCCGCGTTCGCGCCCTCGACGAAGGCGCTCTCGTAGCCGATCGCCCGCTGCTCGCCGAAAATCTGCGCCACATCCGCCCGCATCGCCTCACAGGAGATCTGCATGTAGCCGACGGAATGATAGCTGAAGGCCTCCGGGTCGCTCTCCCAGACGCCGACCGAATGCGCCATCAGGGCGCGCATCGCCGGCTGGAAGTAGTTGTTGCGCACCACGCCGCAGGCGATACCCGACGCGCCCGCGGCGATGCCGGTCTTGTCGAGCACGACGATCCGGCCCTCGACCTCCTCGCCCTTCTCCACCAGCCTCTCGGCCAACCGCCAGGCGGCGCTCAACCCGTGAATTCCGGCGCCGATCACCACGAACTCGGCCTGTTCGGGAATTGCCACGTCCACCCTCCGCTCAGCGTGTTCCGCCCTCGGGAGTTCTTCATCACATCGGACCAAAGATCAACCGATTTCTCCCGATTTCCCGATCTTCCCTTGCCAACCCGCGGTATTGGCATAAATGCGGTTCAAACCATGTCAGGAGTGTCCCGATGGACGGTGCCCCGGAAAAGCGGACAGGTTCGAGCGAGGTCGCGGCGCGCCTCCGGCGCGACATCACGACCGGCGTCATCCCCTTCCGCGACCGCCTGCCGCCCGAGCGGGCGTTGGCTTCGAGCTTCGGCGTCGCACGCGGCACGGTCCACGAGGCGCTGGCGCGGCTCGCCGTCGAAGGCCTGGTCGAGATCCGCCCCGGCAGCGGCACCTATGTCGTCTTCGAGCCGCCGGGCGAGCCCAATCCCGTCGTCGACAACGCGCGGCCGCTCGAGCTGATGGACGCGCGATTCGCGCTCGAGCCGCACATGTGCCGGCTCGCCGTGCTCCACGCCCGCCGCCCGGACCTCGACGAGGCCGAGGGCCTGCTCGAACGGATGGAGGCCTGCGTCGCCGACCCTGCCGGCTTCTCGGCGGCCGACACCGCCTTCCACGCCTGGGTGGCCCAGATCACCGGCAACGCGCTCCTGATCTGGATCGCCGGCCAGATCAACGCCGTCCGCAGCAAGGAGGAATGGTCGCGGATGCTCCACCTCACGCTCGATCCGCCGACGATCAACGAATACAATACCCAGCACCGCCAGATCGTCGAGGCGATCCGCGCCCGCGAGCCGGAGCGCGCCGCGACCCTGATGAAGCAGCATCTGGAGACAGCCCGCCTGTCGCTGACCCGCGCCGCCGCGACCTGATCCGCCGGTGCGAAAGGCTTAACGACTCATGAAAACGGCGTTTTTCTCCAACGATTCCAATGGCTGAAGTCGCCTTTCACAGTGAAAGGCCGGATTTTCACGTCTGCGCCGCCGTCTGCAGCCAGTTGATGTAGAGCCGCTCCGCCACCCCGTTGAACCCCGCCATCCGGGCCGCGCACTCCCTCTCCAGCCGCGCCGCCCCCTCCGCCCCCAGCGCCCGCTCCAGCGACGCCGCATAGGCCGGGATCGCCGCCCATTCCGCGACCGTCCCGGCCTCGACCTCGACATGGAACTGCATCGAGACCGCCCGCGGCCCCCATTGCATCGCCTGCACCACGCAGGCCGGCGAGGTGGCGAGGCAAACGGCCCCCGCCGGCATCCGCACCACCTCCGCCCCGTGCCATTGCAGCGTCTCGAATCGCTCCGGCACCCCGTCGAACAGCACGCCGCTCGCCCCCGTCTCGGTCAGCCCGACCTCCATCACCCCCACCTCCGGCTCCGCCGCGAGGCCGCATTCCCCTCCCAGGGCCTCGGCGAGCAGCTGGTGCCCCAGGCACAGCCCGAGGAACGGCATCCCCCGCCCCTCCACCGCCTCGCGGATCAGCGCCTTCTCGGGGCCGAGCCAGGGGTGGCGGTCCTCCTGCCACACGTCCATCGGCCCGCCCATCACCCACAGCGCGTCGAACCCCTCGAGCGGTGGCGGCGTCTCGCCCTCCTGCAGCTGGACCGGCTGCCA
>JBBQRM010000306.1:0-4346 GCA_038214855.1 Rhodobacterales bacterium
CTGCCCCGCCCGCCGCGCGATCGGCGCCGGCTACCCGCCGTCGCGCCGCGGACCGACCCGGAGCTCCTGGAGACCGGTGCCGCCGTCCTTCCGAGTGACGACGAGATGGTATCCCGGCGTAAGCTTTGCCCAGGCGCTCCAGACGCCGTCCGGCCACCGAACCCGGTAGCGCGCCTGCGCATCCGCGCCCAGCCCAAAATGCTCGAACCCGGCGCGGCCGCCGGCGTGGCCGCCTCCCACGGTGATCTCGCGGCGCTGGCGGGTGGTCGCGGACCTCACCTCGATCACGCCGCCGACCGCCATCGTGTTCGGTCCGCGCTGCCGCAGCATGATCCCTGCCCAGTTGCCCGCGCCGCGCGTGACGTTCTGCTGCACCGCCATCGGCGCCCGGCGGTTCACCACGACGATATCGAGCAGCCCGTCCAGGTTCAGATCGACCAACGAAGCCCCCCTGCCCCGGGCGAACGAGGCGATCCCGGCGGCGGCGCCGTCTTCGACGAAGCGCCCGTCGGGCTGCTGCATCAGCAGGTTGTCGGGGTCGCGCATCGCGGCGTCCGGCATCTGGTCGACGTTGCCCTTGGTGATAAACAGATCGTCGCGGCCGTCGTTGTCGACGTCGCCGAACTCGGCATGCCAACCGGTGCTGGGCCGGCCCTCGTCGCCGATATAGGGCCTTTGCGCCGTGGTGCCGCGGTCGTAGGAAACCGCTTGATAGCTCGGCCGCGCCCCGTCGCCCGCGAGGCTGAAGAGCTTCTGGTCCGCCATGCTGGTGATGAAGACCTCGGGCAGGCCGTCGCCGGTGATGTCGCGGCTCGCGATCCCCATGCCCCACAGCCGCACCGGCCGCCAGCCCTCGGCCTCGCCATAGGCCGATGGACGGGGGCTGATCCGAAACAGCTGCTCCTGACCCTCGTCGATGTAGTAGTGCCGGTCGTTGCTGATCCACAGATCCGCCGTTCCGCGTCCGTTCCAGTCGAAGAACAGCATCGACAAGGCGCAATAGCCCGGTACAAGCTCCGTCGCAGGCCCGTAGCCCGCGCCTTTTGGCCGGAACAGCTGATGCGCGGCGCAGGCGCGGAACGGACCTTCCGGGTCCCGCCGATCGACGTAGTTGCCGACTGCCAGCGTGGGCCAGGCCGCTCCGGGCTCCCATGTCGCCGAGAATGCCGTGGTCCACCCGTCCCCGCCGTCAAACCCCCAGAGCGCGTTCGCCCGCTCGAACCGGCATCCGCCGAGCCCGCGCAGCATCACGTTCTCGCCCGCGCGCATCACGAGGAGGTCGAGGCGCCCGTCGCCGTCGATGTCGAGCGGATAGCTCCCCGTCACGCCGAGAAGCTCCGTCTCGACGCTCCCGAGGGGCGCGAACGCCAGCGCCGCCCCCGCCTCCGGGGTCGTGTTCACCAGAAGCCTCGCCGGATTGTCGCCACCGGCCACGTAGAGGTCGGGGAACAGATCGCCGTTGCAGTCGAACGCCGAAACGCCACCGCCGACGAAATGCTCCCATCCGCCGGCATAGACATGCTGGAAGGGCTGGTCCCCGGCCCGATCCCGAAACCGCGCCTCGCCCGCCGCCGGCGCTGCCGCGAGAAGCGCTACGGCGACCAAGGCTCCGAGATCACGCATCGTCCCCCGCTTTCAGCCACGCGACCCGAGCCCGGCGATGATGCCGCGCGCAACCTCTGTCAAGGCGCCTCGGTCTCCTTCAGGATCGCGATCCGATCGAAACGCCGCGTTGGCTCGGAGACGGAGGCCCCTTCCGTGAAGCTTCGCGAGACCGCAGAGCGCGACACCCCCGCGCTCTGCGCCCACCTCCGTCAGCGTCACTCTCACGCCGAGGCCCCCGCGCCCATTCGGGCATCAGCCCGGAAGATAGGCGCGACCCGCCTCGGGATCGTCGGTGGCATAGGGCAGCGCCAGCAGCTCGTCCCAGGCCGCCCGAGGGATCGGCCATTCCGCCCATTCGACCGTCTGCGCGACCCGCTCGGGCCTCGACACGCCGCAGATCGTCGAGGTGATCCGGGCGTCTCGCATCGAGAACTGCAGCGCCGCCGCCCCCAGCGGCACCCCGTGACGGGCGCAGACCGCCTCGACCGCCCGCACCGGCGCCATCCCCTCGTCCGTCACCTCCTGATAGGTGATGCGCGCCGAGCCGGCGGAGCCCTTGGCGAGCGCGCCCCCGCAATAGGGCGCGGCATTGAAGATGGCGATCCCCCGCGCGCTCGCCTGCGCGTACATCGCCTCGGCCTCGCGGTTCAGCAGCGTGAACCGGTTGTGGTTGACCAGCGCGTCGAATTCCCAATCCGCCAGGATCTGCATCATCAGGGAAAGCTCGCCCATCGCGAGCCCGACCGCCTTGACCAGCCCCTCCGCCTTCATCTCGAAGAGCGCGTCGAGCGCCCCGCCCGAACCGGTAATTTCGCCCAGGTCGCGGCAATATTCCGGGTCGTGCAGATGCAGGATGTCGAGCCGGTCGAGGCGGAGCGCCCGAAGGCTTTCCTCCACCGACCGCCGCGCCCGTCCGGCGTCGAGCCGGTTGGTCTGCATGTCCCGGTCGATCTTGGTCGCGAGCACGCAGCCGTGGGGCAACCCGCCGAGCTCCTCGATCACCGCCCCGATCCGCTCTTCGCTGCGCCCCATGCCGTAGTTGCGCGACGTGTCGATGAAGCTCGCCGGTTGCGACAGGATCGCGCGGATGGTCTCTCGCGCCTGTGCCTCGCCGACCTCGTAGCCGTAGGTGGCGGGCATGCTGCCGAGCGGCGACGTGCCGAAGCAGACGGCGGAAACCGGAAACGGCAGCCGGGCGGCCGTTCTATCGGGCAGTGTCATCGCAGAACCTCCGGTAGAACCCGACCAGGACTCCAGCAGCGGCTCGGGTTGTTGCAACCAGTTTCAACGCCGGGCGTCCCCCAGCTCGAGCGGCGAGACCGCCACGGCGAATGGCGAGCCCCGGATCGGCCTCCAGCAGCCGGACCTCCGCAAGATCTGGCCCGAACCCCCTGCCCTGCCCGCAATTATCCCGCATCGTCGTCTGCGAAGACGCGCACCTCGGTGACGCTGGGATCGGCCTTGCGCATGGCCATGAGCAGCGCATCGCGGAACCTCGCCCGGATGTAGCTGACGTGGAAGGCGCTCGGGGCGCGCAGATGGAGAACGCCGCCCCGCCGTCCCTCGCGCCGGAGCGGCCGGAACCAGTTGTCGAAGACAGCGGCGTCCGAGGCGCGCAGAATATCGCAGGCGCGGCTCCATTCGCAGGTGCTGTCGGGGTCAGGCGCCTCCTCGGCTTTCGGAACCGCGCCGGGAAACGGCACGATGTTCTCCGCGGTTCCGGCCGCATCGGAGCCGGAGTTGCCCGCCATCCGCGTCTCGAAATCCGGTCCGACGCGCGCCCAGGCCGCTCGCGTGGCACAACCGATTTCCACGAGGTCGAGCGAATAGGCCGCCACCCTGCCCCGCCGTCCTGGTGCCTCGAGCCGCAACCAGCCGGTCGTGCGCAGCTTGGCCATCTCGCGCTTGACCGTCCGCTCGTCCACCGACCAGAGCCGGGCGATCTCCCGCTGGCCGACGGTCAGGCTCTCGGTCCGCCAGTTGTAGCGCGCGGTGATCAGGGTGATCAGGCGCAGCACCAGCCGTTGCGCCGATCTGTCGAGACTGAGCGCGTGGCATCCGAGCGCGCTGAGGACATCGTACTTGCGCACAGCGTCCGGTATCATCTGGTGGCGTGCCTGCATTGCCTGTCCTCGCCCCTTGGATATGGCCAAAGGTATCGCCATCGCTGCCCGGCGGCGGCTTCGGTCGATTCTCTCAACGCTCTTCGCCAGCCTGATGGATTTAGCGTCGGGTATTCCGATTCTGTCAAGGGTCGGCTTTACCGGCAGGCCTGAAATGCCTTTTCAAAGGAGAATTTTGGTATTCTAGGTATTGGGGGCCAGCTTGGATGTCCTCCAATCGAACCGCCTTTGTCCCCC
This sequence comes from Rhodobacterales bacterium, assembly GCA_038214855.1. GTDB lineage: Bacteria > Pseudomonadota > Alphaproteobacteria > Rhodobacterales > Rhodobacteraceae > Amaricoccus. Next base: position 3,966 of record JBBQRM010000306.1, read on the forward strand.
AATCTGTCGGTTACGCTGCCCCCACGTCCCCCAGGTAGAGTATTGCTGGGCAATATGTTCCGTCTATGTTCTGACACTGCCCTCGCGTTGATGCTCGATTGGCGCGCGGGCGGCGTGCGCCGCAAGTTTGCTTTTGCATCGATGGCGAAAGCAACGTACTTTCCTGATCACAACGAATGAGCGTCCGCAAAATTGGAGAAGTTGATGATCACCCATCGCGACCTGGCGGCGCTCCAGGCCCAGTCGCTGAAGATGCAGGGCTGGATCCGCCGCCAGACCTTCAGCCCCGAGCTCGAGAAGACCCTGCGCCGCTTTTCGAGCTGGGAGGTCTCGGAGCTGATCTTCCGGGTCAACCAATCGACCTTCCGCGGCCGGCTCGTC
>JBBQRM010000307.1:0-4330 GCA_038214855.1 Rhodobacterales bacterium
TCCCGCACCTCGCCTCGCACGACGATGCCGTGGACGAAGGCCCGGCCCACCGCGGCATGTCGGCGCTGATCGACCTGGTCGCGCGCCGCCCGTCGCCGTAGCCATGGACGCCGGCTGGTACGAGCGGCACGTCCTGCCGTATCTGATCGACTTCGCCTGCGGCCTCGCCCCGATCCGCCGCATGCGCGAACAGATCGTGCCGCGCGCGCACGGGCGCGTCCTCGAGATCGGCATCGGCACGGGACACAACCTCGCGCACTACGACAACGCACGCGTGACGCGCATCGTGGGATTGGACCCCGGCCCGGGAATGCACCGCCTCGCCGAGCGCCGGGCGCGTCGCGCCGAACTCGATGTGGAGCTGCTCGCCCTGTCCGCGGAGAGGATCCCGCTGCCCGACGCGAGCGTGGACTCGATCGTGATGACCTACACGCTGTGCAGCATCGCCGATCCCGCCGCCGCGCTCGCCGAGATGCGCCGCGTGCTCGTGCCCGGCGGCAATCTCTACTTCAGCGAGCATGGGCTGGCACCCGACGAGTCCGTGCGCCGCTGGCAGCGCCGCCTGCAGCCGCGCTGGTCGCGAATCGCCGGCGGATGCCACCTGGACCGCGACATCCCGGCGCTTCTCGGCGCGGCGGGGTTCCAGTGCCCCGACCTGCACGCGGGATATCTTCCCGGCCCGAAGTTCCTCGCCTACAACTATCGCGGCGCCGCGGCGGCGCGTTGAGAGGAGCGGCGCGGCGTAACCGGGCCGATGTTGATCCACCGCAATCCCGCCCTCGGCGCGCGGCGTAGGGTCGATCCCATGAAGATCACCCGTCGTACGTTCCTCGCCGGCGCCGCGGTCATGGCCGGCGCCGGCGCGCTGCCGATGCTGCGCCCCGCGCGCGCCGCCCTTTTCGATCGCCAGCGGCTTCGCATTCCCGAGCTGCTCGATGCGCGCAGCCTGGGCCGATCGCTGCGGCTCACCGCGCAAGCCGGCGAGACGGCGTTTTTTCCCGGCATCGCGAGCTCGACCCTGGGCTACAACGGCGCCTACCTCGGTCCCACGATCCGCGTGCACGACGGCGACGAGGTCGAGATCGCCGTGGCCAACGCGTTGCGGGAGCCCACGACGGTGCACTGGCACGGGCTGCTGGTGCCGGGACCGTTGGACGGCGGCCCGCACCAGGAGATCGCGCCGGGAGCCACCTGGCGGCCGGTCCTCCCGGTGCGGCAGCCGGCGGCGACACTTTTCTACCACTCGCACCTGCATCACTTCACCGGCGAGCAGGTCTACCGGGGCCTCGCCGGCGTGCTGATCGTGGCCGACGCCCACGAGCGCTCTCTCGGGTTGCCGTCCGAATACGGCTACGACGACATTCCGCTGGTGCTGCAGGACCGCCAGTTCCAAGGCGGCCGCCTGGTGATCCCGGACGGGCCGATGGTGACGATGTCGGGCCGCCGCGGCGACACGCTGCTCGCCAACGGCACGCCCAACGCCCATGCGGAGGTGCCCGCGCGGCGCGTGCGGCTGCGCCTGGTGAACGGCTCCAACGCGCGCACCTACCTGCTCTCCTTCGACGACGGCCGCGCCTTCGACTGGATCGCTTCCGAAGGCGGGCTGCTGGAGGCGCCGCTCACGCTGCGCTCGATCGAGCTGGCTCCCGGCGAGCGCCGCGAGGTCGTGGTGGATTTCTCCGACGGCCGGCCGGCCGCGCTCGTGACCGTCCCCGACGCCAACTTGCCGACGATGGGCATGGGCATGATGGGCCGCTCGCGCGCGGGTTTCGCCGCCGGCGCGCCCGAGCCCGTGGTGACCTTCGAGCCGCGCGGAGCGGCCGCGAGCCGCCCCGCCCCATTGCCGGCACGCCTTGCCGCGCCCCTGCGCTGGGACGCGTCGCGCGCCGTGCGCCGCCGCCGCTTCGCGCTCGAGATGCGCATGATGATGGGCGGCGGGATGATGGGCGGCCGCGGCATGGGCATGGGCGGCGCGATGGGAAGCTCGATGGACATGGCGACGATCAACGGCCGCGCCTTCGATGTGAAGCGCATCGACGAGCGCGTGCGCCTCGGCGACACCGAGATCTGGGAAGTCTCCGGGACGATGATGGACCACCCGTTCCACGTGCATGGCGTGCACTTCCAGGTGCTGCGGCGCGGCGGCCAGGCACCTTCCGCGTACGACCAGGGGCTCAAGGACACCGTCGTCGTGCAGGAGCCGGTCGAATTGCTGGTGCGCTTCACGCAGCCCGCGCGCGAGGCGCCATTCATGTACCACTGCCACATCCTCGAGCACGAGGACCACGGGATGATGGGGCAGTTCACGGTGACCTGAGGAAAGAGCCATGGACCTGAGCTCCTCTACGACTCCCGGTCCCCCCGAGAAGTAGACGAGGGGGCCCCACTTCACGACCTCCTCGAGTTGTCCGGCCAGCCTCGCGCACCGCCGCGCGCAGCGCCTCGGACAACGGCTCGCCGCTGCCGCCCTGCATCACGACCACCTGGAAAGGCTCCCTTACGGCCACGATGACCGTGCCGCGGTCACGGATACCGTAAGCCGCCACCTCACTTCTGCAACGACCGCTCGGCGCGCAACCGGGCGGCCATCAGGTCCACGAACGCCCGTACGGTCGCGGACGCATAACGTCCCTCGCGGTGCATGATGTGGATCGGCATGGGCGGCGTCTCGAAGTCCTTCAGGAGGACCTTGAGCTCTCCGGCCGCGACGTGCGGCGCGGCCTGGTAGGACAGGACGCGCGTGATGCCGAAGCCCTTCAGCGCGGCTTCGATCGCCGCGTCGTTGGTCGTGACAGTAAGCCGCGGTCGGACCCGCAGCGGCCTTGCGCCGCCTTCCGCGCGGAAACGCCAATGGATGGATCCTCCCGCGCTCGAAGCGATGAGGGAGTGCTCGAGCAGGTCCGCCGGGGTGCGCGGCATTGCGTGCGCGCCGAGGTAGGCGGGCGCGGCGCATGTCACGAGGCGCACCCATCCAACCCGTAGCGCGTGCATGCTCGAGTCGGGAAGCTCGCCGATGCGCACGCCGACATCGAGGCCCTCTTCGAGCAGGTTGACCACGCGGTCCACAAGGAACGCGGAGACCTCGGCATGGGGGTAGCGTCCGAGGTACTCGACGATCCCCGGCATCACGAACATGCGCCCGAACATCACGGGTGCGGTCAGTGCGAGGTGCCCCCGCGGCTCGGCGTTCAGTCCGGCCGCGGCATCGTCGGCGGCCTGTAGCTCTGCGAGGATGCGCCGCGCGTCCTGCAGGTAGCGCTCGCCCGCCTCGGTCGCGCGCACGAAGCGCGTGGTGCGGTCGAAGAGCTTCACGCCCAGGTGCGCCTCGAGCGCGGCGACGGCGCGGGTCACCGCGGGCGGGGATTTGCGCAGCCGCCGCGCCGCCGCCGCGAAACCCTCATCCTCAGCCACCGCCACGAAGATCGACAGGGATTCGAACCGGTCCACCATTATTCCAAGAAAAGGAATGATCAATTGTCTACTTCGATGATTCTTCTTGCAAGTGGAATTCTGCATAGTGAGCGCTCAAGAAGCCAACCCCACCCAGGAGAGCCCGCCATGAGTCGCTTGAACGTCGTCACCGCCGAAACCGCCAACGCCGAGCAGAAGGGACTGCTGGACGCCATCGAGTCGCAGCTGGGCGTGGTCCCGAACTTCCTCAAGGTCTTCGCCAACTCGCCCGCGGCGCTGCGCGCGTTTCTCGGGCTGCATGGCATCGCCGGCGAAGGCAGCCTCGATGCGAAGACCCGCGAGCGCATCGCACTTGCGCTGGCGCAACAGAACGCCTGCCAGTACTGCGTCTCGGCGCACACGGCGATCGGGCGCAAGGCTGGCCTTTCCGGCACCGAGATCGAGGCGAACCGCCTCGGGACGAGCCAGGACGCAAAGGCGGCGGCGGCGGTGCGGTTCGCGCGCTCGCTCGCGGAGCACTCGGGCGAGGTGACCACCGCGGAGATCGCCGAGGTTCGCGATGCCGGCTACAGCGACGCGCAAATCGTAGAAATCATCATGCACGTGGGCATGAACATCCTTACCAACATCCTGGGCAAGGCGAGCCAGGTCGAGATCGACTTTCCGAAGGTCGAGCTCGAGCTCGCCGCCTGATCGGGACACGGCCATGGGACATCGTTTCGGGGATATTGCCTTCACGGCGGCGGTCCGCGAAGAGCAGCGCGCCATGGGTAGCCGCGGAAGCTACGCGGCCATGGCGGTGGGCGAGGACTTCAATCATGTCCTCACCGCCGAGGAAGCGGATTTCATCGCCCGGCGCGACAGCTTCTACATGGCGACGGTGTCCGAGACCGGCTGGCCCTACGTGCAGCACCGCGGC
>JBBQRM010000308.1:0-4326 GCA_038214855.1 Rhodobacterales bacterium
AGTCGCGCACGGGCGTCGCGCACGGGCACCTGCCGAGTGCCGCTGCGGTGCCTGCGTGGCATGCTGCCGGGGACACGGTCCACCATCACCAATGGCCGGAGGAGGCACGAGATGCTCAAGGGAGTCGACCACCGGCTGAACGCCGAGGTCCTGGCCTGCCTGCAGGCCATGGGCCACGGCGACATGCTCATCGTCGCGGACACCTACTCGCCCGTTCGACCGGCGCTCGTTGCATGCAGGTCACCCGCTTCGGCGCGAAGCACCTCTCCGCGCTCTCACAGGGTAGGAGTCGGTCGATGGCAGGAACCTATCCCGAGCGCGTGTCGGTTCGGGCACCTGATGTCCGACCTGCCGGGCCTGGCCGGGATCGGCGATCCGCCGACCGGGTGGCCATGATCGACCTAGCGAACGCGCTCGCGGGTGGACCATCTGCTCGTCTGACGAAGGCGTCCCGATGTTCGTGGCGATCAGACCTACAACCCGACACTCGCCGTCGCCGGTAACGGCACGCTCTCGATCGCATTCGACTCGGATGTCAGTGTCGAGCAGCTGCGCCCGGGTTGGGCCCGCATGCACCCGACGACGCCCGAAGCCACACCTACGCTCGTTGACGATCTGGCCCGCGTGATGGAGCCGTATCCGGTGCCCGTCCGAACGCTCGACGCCCTCCACCTCGCCTCCCTCGAGTTCCTGCGTGGCCTGGGCCAGCGCCCCGTGCTTGCGACCTACGACCGGCGCTGGGCGGGCGCCCCCCCCGCGTTTATAACCCCGCCCGCGGTTTTTTTGGCGGGGTCGGGGGTTGGGGCGGGGGGACGGCGCCCCCCGAGGCACCAGGCTCAGCGGCCGGCGAGCACCTTGACGATCCCCCGCACGGCGATGAGCACCAGGAACGCCACGATCCCGGCGGTCAGCACCATGCGCTCGGGGTTCACGGCCGGCTGCCACGTCACCTGACCGCCCTTGATGACATAGACCCCAGCCGGCCCACCGATCATGCCGAACCCGGCACCAGAGCCGGTGGCCGCCTCGGCGGTCGGCTCGGCCCCATCGGCCGATGCGCCCGGCTGCGTCCCGCTGCCGAACCCGGAGCCACCCATCACCCGGGCCACGGGCACGACCGTCACGCCGTCCCGTTCGATGGGGTCGCCGAACACCCGCTTGACGGTCAGTGCGTCGCGCGCCTGGCCGAGCACATCCTGGACATCCATGTCGTCGCCTCACATCCTGATCGGGGGCCCGTGTGGATGATGCGCCTCCGCCCGGATCCGCGCGCCCCAGGACCGGGACGCGATCGGGGGCGTGCCCGGCGGTGGTCCGGACGTGCTCCCCGGGCCATCCGTCCGAAGCACCCGGCTGACCGGGCGGGTCACGCCCGAGGGACGAAGGTGCCATGGCGCGAGCGGGGCGTCTCGGCGCATCATCCGGACATGACGACAGGAGACCTTCAGCCGATGATCCAGCTCGGGCTCCTGGCGGCCGCGCTGGTGCTGGCCGGACTCGCCACGCTCCTCCAGCGGCGCCCGGAACCTGTCCTCGACTGGCCACCGTCGCCGCCACCGCCCAAGCACGTCCGGCGCGATCTGATCGTCACCAGTGCTGCCCTGCTGTTCATCATCATCGGCGTGGCCGCGGCCGCTGCGGCCGTGACCACCGCGATGCTCCAGATCATCGCCACGAACGGCGGACCCGCCGGGGCCGCCTGACCCGCCTGACCCGCCGCCGCGCTACTCGACCGTGTCGAGCTCCGCGGCAGCCGCCGGGAGCAGCGGCAAGCCATCGGTCCGGGTGGTGCCCATCAGCCCGACCCTGTGATAGACGCGGATCTTGTCGCGCGTGTCCGCGATGTCCAGATTGCGCATCGTCAGCTGGCCGATCCGGTCGAGGGGCGTGAAGAAGACCTCGTCGCCCTTCTCCATCGTCAGCCGCTCCGGCTTGTAGGTGAGGTTCGGCGACACCGTGTCGACGATCGAGTAGTCGTTGCCGCGGCGCAGCTCGAGCCTCACCTCGCCGGTGATGGCGCGGGCGACCCAGCGCTCGGCCGTCTCGCGCAGCATGATGGCCTGGGGGTCGAACCAGCGCCCCTGGTAGAGCAGTCGGCCGAGCCTGCGCCCGTTGTCGCGGTACTGCTCGATGGTGTCCTCGTTGTGGATGCCGGTGACGAGCCGTTCGTAGGCGATGAACAGCAGTGCCATGCCCGGCGCTTCGTAGATGCCGCGGCTCTTCGCCTCGATGATGCGGTTCTCGATCTGGTCGCTCATGCCGAGGCCGTGCCGGCCGCCGATCCGGTTGGCCTCGAGCAGAAGGTCGGCCAGCGCGGGGAACTCGATGCCGTTCAAGGCGACCGGTCGACCCTCGTCGAAGCGGATGTGGACCTCTTCGCGCCGGACTGCGACGTCGTCCCGCCAGGCCGCCACGCCCATGATCGGCTCGACGATGCGGATGCCGCTCGAGAGCTGCTCGAGGTCCTTCGCCTCGTGCGTCGCGCCGAGCAGGTTGGAGTCGGTCGAGTACGCCTTCTCCGCCGACATCTTGTAGGCGAAGCCGGCCTTGCGCATGAACTCGGACATCTCGGCCCGGCCGCCGAGCTCGTCGATGAAGAGCTGGTCGAGCCAGGGCTTGTAGATGCGCAGCGAAGGGTTGACGAGGAGGCCGTAGCGGTAGAAGCGCTCGATGTCGTTGCCCTTGAAGGTGCTGCCGTCGCCCCAGATCTCGACACCGTCTTCCTTCATCGCGGCCACCAGCATGGTCCCGGTGACGGCACGGCCGAGCGGCGTCGTGTTGAAGTAGGTGACGCCGGCGGTCGAGATGTGAAAGGCGCCGCATTGCAGCGCGGCGATCCCTTCGGCGGCGAGCTGGCTGCGGCAGTCGACGAGCCGCGCCCGCTCGGCGCCGTACTGCAGCGCCCGCCGCGGAATGTCGTCGTAGTCGGGCTCGTCGGGCTGGCCTAGATGCGCGGTGTAGGCGTAAGGCACGGCACCCTTGCCGCGCATCCAGTGCAGCGCGGCACTGGTGTCGAGCCCGCCGGAGAACGCGATGCCGACGCGTTCGCCGACAGGAAGGTGCTGGAGGATGGTCGCCATCGGCCTATTCTCTTCCGAGCCGCGACCCCGACCGGAGGAGGTCGGTCGGCGCAGGCCACGCGGTAAGCTCGCGCTCCCCCGTCTGCGGCTCATTCCGCCGGTCGATGAGCACTCTTCCGCCCGATCTTTCCAGGCCGGCCACCCCGCTCTCGGGCACCGACTGCGACGCGCTTGCGCCCGGCACCCGCTTCGGCGAATTCGAGATCGTCCGCGTGCTCGGCGTCGGTGGCTTCGGCATCGTCTACCTGGCCAGGGACCACTCGCTCGAGCGTGACATCGCGCTCAAGGAGTACATGCCGGCGTCGCTCGCGTCGCGCGGCCGGGGCCCGCGGATCACGGTGCGCTCGAGCGCGTTCGCCGAGGAGACCTACGCGATCGGCCTGCGCTCCTTCGTCAACGAGGCGCGTCTGCTCGCCCGCTTCGACCACCCGTCGCTGGTCAAGGTCTACCAGTTCTGGGAAGACAACGCCACCGCGTACATGGTGATGCCGTACCTGCGGGGCGTGACCCTGCGCGACACGCGCCGCGGCATGGCCCACCCGCCCGACGAGGCCTGGATCCGCAGCGTGATCGCTCCCATCCTGTCGGCGCTCGAGCTCCTGCACCGCGAAGGCGTCTACCACCGCGACATCGCGCCCGACAACATCCTCCTGCCGCACGCAGGGCCGCCCGTCCTCCTCGACTTCGGCGCGGCGCGTCATCGGCGACCGCACGCAAGCGCTGACGGCGATCCTCAAGCCCGGCTATGCGCCCATCGAGCAGTACGCCGAGATGGCGCAGATGCGCCAGGGCCCGTGGACGGATCTCTACGCGCTCGGCGCCGTCGTCCACTGCCTGCTGTTCGGTGCCCCGCCTGCACCGGCCACCGCGCGTGCGGTCCAGGACGACGCCGGATCGATCGAGAGCCGGATCGTGCCCGGGGTGTCGCCCCGCTTCCTCGAGGTCGTCTCCTGGATGCTCGCGCTGGAGCCGAACCAGCGGCCGCAGAGCGGCGAGCAATTGCGCGCCGTCCTCGACGGACATGCTGCCATCCGCGAGGAACCGCGCCTCAGGCAGACCCGGGAGTGCGTCGGTGTCCCTGCCCGCAAGGCCGCTTGCGAGAATCGCTGACCATGCTCCCTCGGGAGCCGGAGGAACCCGTGGGAACCCAAGAAGACTTCTCCGTGCCCGCCGATCGGCCTCACCTGGCGATCTGGCCGAAGCGCCTTCCGCGAGAGCTGATCGCTCCCGAGACCTCGCTCTGGTT
>JBBQRM010000309.1:0-4319 GCA_038214855.1 Rhodobacterales bacterium
ACGTTTCGAGCCGCGAACGGGCGGAACCCTGGGCATTGAGGTACGCCGAGGCCTTCAAGAAGCTCGGCTACACGCTCGACAACCATCAGACGGACTGGTCGGCCGACAAGCCGAATGGCGCCTGCATCTCGATGTGGCGCGATAAAATCACATGGAGCCCGTCACCGCCCTACTTTGACACCAAGGAGGCTTGGCCGGACGAGGAACCGGGAGTGGGTAAAACCGGCCACACCAAGCGAACGAAACACATCGAACGAGCCCGTGATAAATTCGACGGCTTCGTGGATGTCGTGCTCCGGAAAGGAGAATATGGCGACCAACATGGCGAAACCGAGCCGTGGGATAGTAAGCGGCGCGGCGGGCGCTGGAAGATAACTCAGTTTGACGAGCAGACTGGGAAGTTCCGAGCCGAAGTCGTCGCGCTGGAAAATGAGGAGAGGTGACATGGCCAATCTCGCCAACGACAGTTAGAAATAGCGAGAGCCTTGCCGCAACATCGCGCGGCACGTATCCTGTGCGAGCCATGAAAAACGTCACCCTCAGCATCGACGACCGGGTCCTCGACCGGGCGCGCCGTCTCGCGGCGGAGCGCGGAACGAGCGTGAACCGCATGGTCCGGGAATATCTGGCCCGCGAGACCGGCACCGAGACGGAGGAGCAGTATCGCTCGCGGATGCGTCTGGTGGAGCTTGCGCGAAATTCACATCGCGGGATGACGGGTCCATGGAACCGCGAGGAAGTATATGCCGAACGTCTTTCTCGATACGAACATCTTGGTCTACGCGGCGATGGCGGAGACAACGGACCCGGCGAAGTGGACCAGGGCGGTGGAGATAATGACAGCCGGTGAGTTCTGCATTTCCGCACAGGTCATGGCGGAATTCGTTCATGTTCTGCGGCGCAAGGCGGCGCCGGTCGTGAGCGAGGACGAAATCGGCAGCTGGCTGGACGAGATGGCACAGCGCGACCATACCGTGATCGACAGCGGCATCGTGCGTCGCGGCGCTGAGATCTCGCGCCGCTACCGCCTCAACTACTACGACGGCGCGATCCTCGCCGCGGCCGAACGTCTCGGCTGCGACACCGTGCTCAGCGAGGACATGACCGACGGGCAGGCCTACGGCGCCGTCACGGTGCGAAATCCGTTCAAGGAGAGCTGAATGGCCATTCTCGTCGACGAGAACACCCGCGTGATCTGCCAGGGCCTCACCGGCTCCCAGGGCACCTTCCACTCCGAGCAGGCCATCGCCTACGGCACGCAGATGGTCGGCGGCGTCACCCCCGGCAAGGGCGGCGGCACCCACATCGGCCTGCCGATCTTCAATACCGTCGCCGAGGCCAAGGCCGAAACGCAAGCCACCGCGACCGCCATCTACGTCCCGCCCCCCTTCGCCGCCGACGCCATCCTCGAGGCGATCGACGCGGGCATGGCGCTGATCGTCTGCATCACCGAGGGCATCCCGGTGCTCGACATGATGAAGGTCAAGCGCGCGCTCGAGGGCTCGCGCTCGATCCTGGTCGGCCCGAACTGCCCCGGCGTCATCACGCCGGACGCCTGCAAGATCGGCATCATGCCCGGCCACATCCACAAGCGCGGCTCGGTCGGCGTCGTCTCGCGCTCCGGCACGCTCACCTACGAGGCCGTGGGCCAGACCACCGCCGCGGGCCTCGGGCAAAGCACCTGCGTCGGCATCGGCGGCGATCCGATCAAGGGCACCGAGCATATCGACGTGCTGGAGCTCTTCCTCGCCGACGACGAGACGCAATCGATCATCATGATCGGCGAGATCGGCGGTGCGGCCGAGGAGGACGCGGCGCAGTTCCTCAAGGACGAGGCGAAGAAGGGCCGCAGCAAACCCACCGCCGGCTTCATCGCCGGCCGCACCGCGCCCCCGGGCCGGCGAATGGGCCATGCCGGCGCCATCGTCTCGGGCGGCAAGGGCGGCGCCGAGGACAAAATCGAGGCGATGAAATCCGCCGGCATCACCGTCGCCGACAGCCCCGCGGGGCTCGGCGAGGCGGTGCTGAAGGCAATGGGCCGCGGCTGAGGGCCGAGAAGCCGCCCCGCCGGGGCGGCAGCAAGCGAAGGAGCGGGGCACATCCCGTCGAGACGATGACCGAGCAATCCCCCAACGACCAGTTCCGCTCCTCCTCCTTCCTCCAGGGCCAGAACGCCGGATGGGTGGAGCATCTGCACGCGCGCTACGCGCGGGACCCCGCCAGCGTCGATGCGGCCTGGGCGGAGTTCTTCCGCGGGCTCGGCGACGCCGATGCCGATGTTGCCCGGACTGCGGACGGCCCCTCCTGGGCGCGGGCGGACTGGCCGCCCCAGCCCTCTGACGAGCTGACCGCCGCCCTCGACGGCCAGTGGGGACCCGATCCGGGCAAGGCCGTCGGCGACAAGCTCCGCGCCAAGGCCGCGGAGACGGGCGCTTCCCTCGACGAGACGCAGGTCCAGCGCGCCGTCACCGACAGCCTGCGGGCGCTGATGATCATCCGCGCCTACCGCATCCGCGGGCATCTGACTGCCGATCTCGACCCGCTGGACATGCGCAATCCTGCGCCGCATCCCGAGCTCGATCCGAAATCCTACGGATTTACCGAAGCCGACATGGACCGGCCGATCTTCATCGACAACGTCCTCGGCCTCGAGACCGCGACCCTGCGCGAGATCCTGGCACTGGTGAAACGCACCTATTGCGGCACCTTCGCGCTCCAGTACATGCACATCTCCGACCCGGCGCAATCGGCTTGGCTCAAGGAACGCATCGAGGGCTACGGTAAGGAGATCCGCTTCACCCAGAACGGCAGGCGCGCCATCCTCAACAAGCTCGTGGAGGCCGAGGGGTTCGAGAAGTTCCTCCAGGTCAAGTACACCGGCACCAAGCGCTTCGGGCTCGACGGCGGCGAGGCGCTGATCCCGGCGATGGAGCAGATCATCAAGCGCGGCGGCGCGCTCGGCGTGCGCGAGATCGTCATCGGCATGCCGCACCGCGGGCGGCTCTCCGTGCTCGCCAACGTCATGGAAAAGCCCTACCGCGCCATCTTCAACGAGTTCCAGGGCGGCAGCTACAAGCCCGACGAGGTCTCGGGCTCGGGCGACGTCAAGTACCACCTCGGCGCCTCCTCGGACCGCGAGTTCGACGGCAATTCCGTGCATCTCTCGCTCACCGCCAACCCCAGCCACCTCGAGGCGGTGAACCCCGTCGTGCTCGGCAAGGTCCGCGCCAAGCAGGCGCAGATGCAGGATGCCGACCGCACGCAGGTGTTGCCGATCCTGCTGCACGGCGACGCCGCCTTCGCCGGCCAGGGCGTGGTCGCGGAATGCTTCGGCCTCTCGGGCCTCAAGGGCCACCGCACCGGCGGCACGATCCACATCGTGGTGAACAACCAGATCGGCTTCACCACCTCGCCCCACAACTCGCGCTCCTCGCCCTACCCCACCGACATCGCGCTGATGGTCGAGGCGCCGATCTTCCACGTGAACGGCGACGACCCCGAGGCGGTGGTCCATGCCGCGCGCGTGGCCATCGAATTCCGCCAGAAGTTCCACCGCGACGTGGTCATCGACATGTTCTGCTACCGCCGCTTCGGGCACAACGAAGGCGACGAGCCGATGTTCACCCAGCCGCAGATGTACAAGACCATCAAGACCCACAAGACAACGCTCGCCCTCTACACCGAGCGTCTGGTCTCCGACGGGCTGATCCCCGAAGGCGAGATCGAGGACATGAAGGCCGCCTTCCAGGCGTATCTCAATACCGAATTCGAGGTGAGCCGCGACTTCCGCCCCAACAAGGCCGACTGGCTCGACGGCCGCTGGTCCGGCCTCGGCAAGCTCGACACCCGCTACCAGCGCGGCAAGACCGCGGTCGATGCGGCCAAGCTCCGGCAGGTCGGCGAGGCCCTCACCCGCCTGCCCGACGGCCTCGCCCCGCACCGCACCGTCCAGCGGATGCTCGACGCCAAGCGTGCCGTGATCGACAAGGGCGAGGGCATCGACTGGGCGACCGCCGAGGCGCTCGCCTTCGGCACGCTCCTGACCGAAGGCTACCCGGTGCGCCTCTCTGGCCAGGATTCCACCCGCGGCACCTTCTCCCAGCGCCATTCCGCGATCATCGACCAGCAGACCGAGGAGCGCTATCTGCCGCTCAACCACATCGCCGCCGACCAGGCCGCCTACGAGAGCGTCGACTCGATGCTCTCCGAATATGCGGTGCTTGGCTACGAATACGGCTATTCGCTCTCCGAGCCGAACGCGCTCGTGCTGTGGGAGGCGCAGTTCGGCGACTTCGTCAACGGCGCCCAGATCATGATCG
>JBBQRM010000310.1:0-4276 GCA_038214855.1 Rhodobacterales bacterium
GCGCGCTCCGGCGCCTCGCCTCCGGCGGGTGGATCGGGATCTCTCACGGGGTGCCTCCTGCGACAGAAGTTAACGGAAGATGAAAACGCGGTTTTTTTTCCAATGATTTCAGCGCCAGCAGCGATGTCGCGCAGGGCGACACCGAATGCCGTACACCCGCCGCGGCGCTCAACCCACCCACGGCATCGGCCGCTTGTCGAGAAAGGCCGCGATGCCGGCCTGCGCCTCCGGCGTCTCCCAGATGTCGGCGAGGCGCTCGACGGTCGCTTCGATCACCTCCGCGTCGATCCGCGGCCCGAGGCTGCGCGCGAGCCGCTTCGCCGCGGCCGCGGCCGCGGGGGCGGTCGTCAGCACCTGCGCCAGCACGCGCTCCAGCGCCGCGTCGAGCGCCTCCGGCGCGGCCGTCGTCGTGACCAATCCCATCGCCCGGGCCTCCGCGGCGCCGAAGCCCCTTGCGGTAACGAAGAGGTCGCGCGCCCGCCCCTCCCCGATCCGCGCGACGACATAGGGCGCGATCGTCGCCGGGATCAGCCCCAGCCGCGCCTCGGTCAGCCCGAAGCGCGCGTCCTCGGCGGCCACGACCGTGTCACAGACCGCCATCAGCCCGACCCCGCCGCCGAGTGCTGCCCCCTGCACCCGCCCGATCAGCGGCTTTCCCAGCGTGTTGAGCGCCTGGAGCATGTCGGCGAGGCGGCGGGCCTCGCGGATGCGGGTGGCGCGCGGGGAAGCGAGCTGTTCGCGCATCCAGCCGAGATCGCCGCCTGCACAGAAGCTCGGCCCCTCCCCCGCGAGCACCACCGCCCGCACGCCCGCGTCCGCATCGATCCCCGCCGCCGCGGCCGCGAGCGCGTCGCACAACTCGCCCGTCAGCGCGTTGTGCCGCACCGGGCGGACGAGCATGAGCCGGGCGACCCCGCGGTCGTCGGTGGCGAGCGTCAGGGTCATCGTGCGCTCCTGAGGCTCTGCGCGAAGGCCGCCGCCTCCGCGAGACGCGCTTGATCGAGCCCGGTCTCAAAGCCGAGCTCCGCCAGACGCGCCGCCACCGCCTCGGTTGCGACGTTGCCCGCAGCACCCGGCGCGAAGGGGCAGCCGCCGAGGCCGCCGCAGGACGCGTCGAAGACGCGCAGGCCGCGGCCGAGTGCCACCTCGACATTCGCCAGCGCCCTCCCGCCGGTGTCGTGGAAATGACCCGCCAGCCGCCCCGCCTCCGCGACCTCCAGAACCGCTCCGAGCATCGCGTCCACCCGCTCCGGCGTGCCACGGCCGAGCGTGTCGCCGAGGCTCACCTCGAAGCAGCCGAGCGCGAACAGCCGCTCCGCGACACCTGCCACCGCCCCGGGCGCAACCGGTCCCTCGAACGGGCAGTCGGCGACGCAGGAGACATAGCCGAGCAGCGCCACCCCGTCCGTCCGCGCGGCCTCTGCGACGGGGGCAAATCGCGCGAGGCTCTCGGCGATGGTGCAGTTGATGTTGCGCGCGCTGAAGCTCTCGGAGGCGCTGGCGAAGATCGCGACCTGGTCGGCCCCCGCGGCGCGGGCGGCGGCGTAGCCGCGCAGGTTCGGCGCGAGTGCCGCGTAGCGCACGCCCGGCGCGCGGGCGATGCCGGCGAGCACCGCGGCGCCGTCGGCCATCTGCGGCACGCGCGCCGGATCGACGAAGCTCGCCACCTCGATGCGGACAAGGCCGCAGGCGCTCAGCCGGTCGACGAGGGCGATCTTGGCCGCGGTGGGCACCGGGCGCGGCTCGTTCTGCAACCCGTCGCGCGGACCCACCTCGACCAGCGTCACCCGCTCAGCCATCATCGGGCTCCAGCGTCAGGATCAGCGCCCCGTCCTCGACCTGCGCCCCCGCCGCCACCAGCACCTCCGCCACGATGCCGTCGCGCGGTGCGGTGAGCGCATGCTCCATCTTCATCGCCTCCAGCACCGCGAGCACGTCGCCGCGCGCGACCTCGGCCCGGGCCCGCGCGGCGAGGTGCTTGACCAGCCCCGGCATCGGCGCGCGGATCTCGTCGCCGCCGCCGGCCGCAGCCGCAGCGCTCGCGAGCGGGTCGGGCCGCCGGAACACCCAGGCCTCGGCGCCCTCGAAGAGCGTCACCTCCCGCCCCGCCTGCGCCAGCCGAAAGCGCCGAGGGCGGCCATCGACGGTGCCGATCAGTTTGCCCTCGGCAAAGCTCTCCACCGCGATCTCGAGACCGTCGGCCGTGAACCGGCCTGGCGCGTGGGTGGCGATCCCGACGTCGAGCCGGTCGCCCGCGGTCTCGATCACGACGCTGCGCACCAAAGGCACCCAGAGGGTGAAGCCCAGATGCGGGTCCGCCGCATCGAGAAGGCCCACCGCCGCCAGCGCCGCGACGGCGGCCGCGCCCTCGGGCAACGGCAGCGGCGCGGTCAGCGCCTGCAGATGCCGCTCGATCAGCCCGGTATCGATTTGACCGGCCACGAAATCCGGCTGGCGCGCGAGCCGGGCGAGGAACGCGAGGTTGGTGGTCGAGCCCGCCACGAGCGTCGCGTCGAGGCCGCGCGCGAGGCGTGCGAGCGCCATGGCACGGGTGGGTCCGTGGGCGACGATCTTGGCGATCATCGGGTCGTACCAGGGCGAGATCGCGTCCCCCGCCCGCACCCCGGTATCGGCGCGGACGCCCTCGGGGAAGGCGAGATGCGTGAGCGTCCCCGTTGCCGGCAGGAAGCCCCGCGCCGGATCCTCGGCATAGAGGCGGGCCTCCACCGCGTGGCCATCGAGCGCGAGCTGGTCCTGGGTCAGCGGCAGCGGCTCTCCGGCGGCGACGCGCAGCTGCCATTCCACCAGATCGACGCCGGTGACGGCCTCGGTGACCGGATGCTCGACCTGAAGGCGGGTGTTCATCTCCATGAACCAGAAGCGCTCCGGCGAGAGCCCCGCGCTCGCGTCCACGATGAACTCGACCGTACCCGCGCCGGCATAGCCGATGGCCCGCGCCGCCTGCACCGCCGCCTCACCCATCGCCGCGCGCATCTGCGGCGTCATGCCGGGCGCGGGGGCCTCCTCGATCACCTTCTGGTGGCGGCGTTGCAGCGAGCAGTCGCGCTCGAAGAGATGCACCACGTTCCCGTGCGAATCGGCGAAGACCTGGATCTCGATATGGCGCGGCGACAGCACGTATTTCTCGACCAGCACCGCGTCGTTGCCGAAGGCCGCCGCCGCCTCGCCCCTCGCGGCCTTCAGCGCCGCGGCGAAATCGGCGGGCCCGTCCACCCGCCGCATCCCCTTGCCGCCGCCGCCCGCCACCGCCTTGACGAGCACCGGATAGCCGATCTCGGCGGCGCGCTCGGCCAGAAATCCCTCACCCTGCTCGGCGCCGTGATAGCCGGGCACCACCGGCACGCCTGCCTCCGCCATCAGCCGCTTGGCCGCGTCCTTGAGCCCCATGGCGCGGATCGCCTGCGCCGAGGGGCCTATGAAGACGAGGCCCGCGCCAGTCACCGCCTCGACGAAATCCGGGTTCTCCGAGAGGAATCCGTAGCCGGGATGGATTGCCTCCGCCCCCGTCTCCAGCGCCGCCTCGACGATCCGCGCGCCGTCGAGGTAGCTCTGCGCCGCGGGCGGAGGCCCGATGCGGATCGCGGCATCGGCGAGCACGGTATGCAGCGCGCCAGCATCAGCGTCGGAATGGACCGCGACGGTGGCCACGCCCAGGCGATGACAGCTGCGGATGACGCGGCAGGCGATCTCGCCGCGGTTGGCGATCAGGATGCGGGAGAACATGCGCTCGCCCTGCCCCGTCACATCCTGAACACGCCGAAGCGCGTCTCCGGGATCGGCGCATTGCGCGTCGTGGCCAGCGACAGCGCGAGCACCGCGCGGGTCTTGCGCGGGTCGATGACCCCGTCGTCCCAGAGCCGGGCCGAGGCGTGGAGCGGGTGCGACTGGCGCGTGAACATCTCGAGCGTGGGCGCCTTGAACGCGGCCTCCTCCTCGGAGGTCCAGGTGCCGCCGCGTCGCTCGATGCCGTCGCGGCGCACGGTGGCGAGCACGCCCGCGGCCTGATCGCCGCCCATGACCGAGATGCGCGCGCTCGGCCAGGTCCACAGGAAGCGCGGGGAATAGGCGCGGCCCGCCATGCCGTAATTGCCGGCGCCGAAGGAGCCGCCGAGGATCAGCGTGATCTTCGGCACCGCGGTGGTCGCGACCGCGGTGACGAGCTTCGCCCCGTGCCGCGCGATCCCCTCGTTCTCGGCGCGGCGGCCGACCATGAAGCCGGTGATGTTCTGCAGGAAGATCAGTGGAATCCGGCGCT
>JBBQRM010000311.1:0-4271 GCA_038214855.1 Rhodobacterales bacterium
CGCGGGCACGGTCTGAAGCCGAGTGCAGCCCGGCGCGCGCCCGGTCGGAGGCCGAGTGCAACCCTTCGCCGACGCGGGACGCTCGCTCGCGCCCGCCTTCGGCGAGCGCCGAGGTCCGGTCCTTCGCGGCATCGGCGGCACCCTTGAAGCGATCGCCGACCGACGGCCCGTCCTTCTCGCCGTAGCCAGGGGCATCAACCCCCTCATCGACCCCGCCGGCATAGGGCGTGGAGGTCGCGCCGAACGTCGGATCGGCGAGGTCGTCGTCGTAGTCGGTCACCGGGTAGTCGGACGACGGGTAGGCCGCCACCCTGCCGCGATCCATATAGTCGCGATCCCAGTCATCGTCGTACGGATCGGAGGAGACCCGCCGCTCCGAGCCGCTGCTGGTCATCAACCAGGCGAGGCCGACGCTGGTCAGGATCAGCGGCAGCGGGTTGTCGCGCATCGTGCGGCCGAGGTTGCGACTGACGTCGCCACCGTGCTCGGAGACAGCCTTCACCACCTGGTCGATGACGCTGCTGACGGAGACCTTCTCCTGCAGCGCGTCGATCGTGCCGGCGACGCGGGCGCGTTCCTGGTCAACCTCGCGCTCGAGCTCGCTCGCGCTGCGATCGCCCGGATCCGTGGACATGCTCATGATACTTTTCCCTTCGCCATCTGGGCATCCTTGGACACCGAATGCGCGGTGCGATCTGGTGTAAGATTGCTCATCTTCAGGTCGCTGATCCCCTTGTTCGCCATGATGTACGCGACGATGGCGAGCACGACGCCGACGATCAGCGCGGCCCAGCCGCCGTCCATGATGTTGGCGAGTGCCGCGACCAGTGCCGCGGCGAGGACATTGAGCGCAACCAGTCCGACCACGGCGCCGCCGAGGATCATCCCCGCGGCGGTCGTCGCCTGGCTGGACTTCTCGCTCAGCTCGGCGCGCAGGAGCTGGATCTCCTTGCGGAACAGCTCGGTCGTCTGGTTGATCAGATCGCCGACCAGAGCCGGTGCGGAACGATCGTCGCTCATGGCTTCACTCCTCCGAAGTCGCTGGCGGGATAGGTCGTGGTGCCGGGAGCCTCGGTCGCCGGGCGGTAGTCGGTGGCCGGCCGGTAGGGCGTCGTGGCATACGGATCGCGGGAGACCCCTCCGGTTCCCGCCGCCGCGCGCGACGTTTCGGAGGCGCGGGCGAACCGCGCGAGCGCAAAGCCCGCCAGCGCTGCGCCGCCGAGGAAGGCGGCCGGATGCTCGCGACCGAACTGCGAGATGTCGCCGACGATGTCGCCGAGGTCCTTGCCCTTCATCGCGCCGGAGATGCGGGTGAGGCCGTCGGCGGCCTCGCGCAGGAGCTGCTGCTGGACGGAGCCGTCATCGACCTCGCCGGCCGCGGTCTCGAGCGCGTCGGCGGTGCGGCCGATCTCGTCGGCGGCGTTGTCCTTGGCGTTCTCGCCGGATGCGACGGCGCGGCGCCGGGCGTTCTCGGCGGTCTCGCGGGCGGTGTCGCGGAGATGCTCGCCGCCTTCGCGGGCGCTGCGCGACAGGTTGTCCCTGGCTTCCTCGGCCGTGTGCTTCAGCCGATCGCTGCCCGAACCGGTGGTCGAGCTGCCGGTCGCGGGCGTCGGCGTCGTGCTCGTGCTGGAGGCACCGGTCGGCGTGCTGGTGCTCGACGGCGTGGTAGAGCCCGACGGGGTGGTCCCGGATGTCGTGCCCGTCTGCGGGGTCTTCGGAGGTGTATCGGTCATTCGGTCTCTCCCTCTTGGGTTACGTGAAGGCGCGCTCGCGCCGGTGATCGCTCAGGCCAGGCCCAGCACGGACAGGACCGCCAACACGATGACGATCGCGCCGATAATCCAGAAGATGTTGTACATGCATCGGCCTCGCTGGTTGTTCCTGACCAGACAACAGTGCTGACGGGAACCGGTTCCCGGCGCCAATGAAATTTCCGGCTTTCCGCGGGATTACCCGGTCGCGGCCGCTGTGCTGCGGCGGGCGGAGCGCCAGTTGAGCGCGATCACCGCGGCGAGCACGGCCGCACCCGCGCCCTCGATGCCGAGGTCGGGCCAGAAGATCGCGACGGTGGCCGGCAGGATCAGGACCCGCGCCGGCCAGGCCATCGGCGCGAAGAGATGGCCCTCGAGCGCCGCGGCAAAGGCGGCGAGAGCGAGGATCGCGATCGTGCCGTTCCAGACGAGGATCGGCAGCGGGCCGCCTGTGATGATCTCCGGGTTGAACACCATGAAGAGCGGGATGAGATAGAGGCCCTTCGCGAATTTCCACGCCTGCAGGCTCGTCTCCATCGGCTTTGCCCCGGCGATCGCGGCTCCGGCGAAGGCCGCGAGTGCCACTGGCGGTGTGACGTTGCTGTCCTGGCTGTACCAGAACACCACCAGATGCGCGATCAGGAGCGGAATCCCGAACTCCTGGGTCAGCGCCGGCCCGACCAGCACGATCAGCACGATGTAGGCGGCGGTCACCGGCAGGCCCATGCCGAGCACCAGGCTCGCGATCAGCACGAGGATCAGCGCCAGCACGATGTTGCCGCCCGAGAAGGCCAGCATCATCGACGAGAACTTGAGCCCGAGCCCGGTCAGGCCGACGACGCCCACGATGATGCCCGCGACCGCGCAGGCCATCGAGACCGCCACCGCGTTGCGCGCGCCAAGCTCGAGCCCCCGCAGAAACAATACCGCGCCTTCGCGGACGAGCGCCGCCGTGCGCGCCGCGGTGACAGGCACGCCGCGCCGCGGCCCGATCACCAGCAGCCCCACCGCCGCGCGCAGGACCGCGACCGCGAGCATCGCCACGATCGCGAGAAACCCCACGCGCATCGGCGAGTAGCCCACCGTCAGCAGATAGACGAGCACGACGAGCGGCAGCAGGAAGTGCCAGCCCGCGCGCATCACCTCGCGTACCTGCGGCAGCTCGGAGGCGTCGAGACCCTGCATCCCGCGCTTGAGTGCCACGATGTGCACGAAGAGATAGACGGTGCCGAAATAGAGGAAGGCCGGGAAGATCGACACCTTGACGATGTCGAGATAGGGCACGCGGGTATATTCCGACATCAGGAACGCGCCCGCGCCCATCAACGGCGGCATGATCTGGCCGCCGGTCGAGGCCGCGGCCTCGATGCCGCCGGCCTGCGCCGGCGAATAGCCGAGCCGCTTCATCAGCGGGATGGTGAAGGCGCCGGTGGTCACGACGTTGGCGATGGCGGATCCCGAGATCGAGCCCATGCCGGCGGAGGCGAGCACCGCGGCCTTGGCCGGGCCGCCCCTCTGGCGCCCGGTCGCGGCATAGGCGAGGTCGATGAAGAACTTGCCGGCGCCGGTGACTTCCAGAAAGGCGCCGAAAAGCACGAAGATGAAGATGTAGGTGGCCGCGACCCCCATCGGCAAGCCGAAGATTCCCTCCTGCCCGAGGTAGAGCTGGCCCACCAGCCGGTCGATGCCGTAGCCGCGGTGGTTGAGGATGCCCGGCAGCCACGCCCCCCATCCCGGCAGCGCACCCCGTGGTCCGGCGAGCGCGTAGAGGATCGCAAGTACCCCGATGACGGTCATGCCGAGCCCGACCGCGCGGCGGCTCGCCTCGAGCACGGTCACGGTGGCCACGATCCCCATGACGAGGTCCGTGCGGCTCCAAAACCCGGCGCGTGCCACGATCTCGTCGAGAAAGACCGCGATGTAGCCGCCGCTCGCCACCGCTGCGGCGAGAAAGGCGAGATCGATCGCCCAGCCCAGCGCGCCGCGCCGCCGCTTTCCGCCGAGCGGGAAGATCAGGAAGGCGAGCGCCATCACGAAGGCGAGGTGGATCGATCGCTGGTAGAAGAGGCCGAGCGGCTGGATTCCGGCGGAGTAGAGCTGGAACAGCGAAAGGGCTATGGCAACGCCCGAGATCAGCCACAGCGCCGCCCGTGGCTGCTCGCCGCCCGCGTCGTGGAGCACCGCCGAGCCGGGGCCGAGCGCGGCATCCTGCGGCTCGCGTCTGTCCGGCTCGAGGGTCATGTTCGTGTGTTCTGCCGGGCGCGTGACAAGAGCGCCGCCGCAGGGCTTCGGCTCGATAGCAGACCTTCGCGCCCGCGGCTCACCGGCGGATGCCGGGTTGGGCCGGGTCGAGGCGCAGGGTCACGCGCCTGCCTGCGGCGAGGGCGGTCAGGCTGTGCTCGACGCCACGGATACGCAGGCGGTGGTCGACGGTCGGGCCACCGACGCGCAGCGGCAGCATGTCGAGGGGCATGTCGATGTCCTCGATCCAGTAGCCGCCCTCGCCGTCCGAGACCACCC
>JBBQRM010000312.1:0-4264 GCA_038214855.1 Rhodobacterales bacterium
GCCGCGCCGGCCTCAGCTCAGGGTCGAGCCCCGCCAGCGCCGCGACCACGCCCTCCCGGCTGACCCAGCGGGCGTCGGCGAGCTCGACCGGATCGCGGATGATCTCGCGCGACAGCGCCTGCCCGAGGCAGCCGATCATCAGGCTCGAGGGGAAGGGCCAGGGCTGGCTCGCGAGATACCCGACGGGGCCGACCCGCACCCCGGTCTCCTCATAGGTCTCGCGCCTGACCGCCGCCTCGATCGACTCGCCCGGCTCCATGAACCCCGCCAGCAGCGAGTACATCCCCTCGGGCCAGACCGGCGCGCGGCCCAGCAGCACCGAATTGCCCGCCACGATCAGCATGATCACCACCGGGTCGGTCCGTGGGAAATGCAGGGCCCCGCAGACCGGACAGGACCTGCGCCATCCCGCCTCGGCGACCTCGGAAGCCGACCCGCAGCGCGCGCAGAACCCGTGCGTGGCGTGCCAGCCGAGAAGTCCCTTCGCACTCGCCGCCGCTCCGGCCTCGGCCGGGCCGAGCGTTGCCATCGTCGCCCTGAGCTCCGCGAAGCGCAGCGTCTCCGGCAGGGCGGGATGCGCGGTCCGGCTGTCGTCGAGGAACGGCGCCGGCGTCTCCGCCGCGCCGTCGCTCCAGTCGGGGATAGCCCGGGCAAACCGCGGGGCGCCGTCCTCGAGGCCGAGGAAGACCTGCGCCTCCGCCGACGCCGCGAAGACCTCCGCGCCGAGCGGCAGCCAACCGAGCCGTGGCTCCCCTTCGTCCGCGAGCAGCGGCTTGCCCCGCCAGAGCGGCAGGCAGCGTGCGGCGGGATCGGCGGCGAGGGCCGTCTGCGCCGCCGGGTCGCCGC
The DNA here is from genome assembly GCA_038214855.1 of Rhodobacterales bacterium. Lineage (GTDB taxonomy): Bacteria > Pseudomonadota > Alphaproteobacteria > Rhodobacterales > Rhodobacteraceae > Amaricoccus. Next base: position 847 of record JBBQRM010000312.1, read on the forward strand.
GCAGATGCCCGGCCCGGTCGAGTGCGCCTCCCGCGAAGGTCACCGCCTCGGCCTCGCGCATCGCCTCCGTCTCCGCTCGAGCCGCGGGACGCCCCGGCAGGCGGCGACGAGATTGACGCAAAGCGGCGGGCATGGCAACGACCCCAGAGCGCCCCGACTGCGGGGCCTGGACGGGAAGGCCGCCATGAGCATCGACCGCGAGAGCGACGTCGCCGCCAACCTGCAGATCGGACCGACGACGCTCGGGATGGTGCGGCTCTATATCGAGACGGGCGAGGGCGACCTGCCGCTCGATTTCACTCCGGAGGAGGCCGAGGAGATCGCCGAGGAGCTGCGGGCGGCCGCGGACCGGGCCCGGCGCATGTCGCGCAAGAAGCGCTGAGGCTGCTCAAGCTTGAGTAGTCCTAATATATAAATAAAAACAAATGCTTACGGGTTCCATTAACCACAGGGAAAGGATTTCAGCCCGGTTTTGGGTCGAGGATCTGCGCCAGCCGCTCGGCGGCGGTGCGGCCGAAGCGCAGCGCCAGCGCCCGGCGGCGCGCGCCGGCGAGCGGGGTCGCGGGGGCCTCGCGCTCGATCTCGGCGCCATAGGCGTCAGCGCGGATCAGGCCGGCGCCTTCGGGCAGGATGTCGGCGGGAAAGCCGGCGTCCACCGCCCAGAAGAACCGGTCGCACCACGGCAGGTAGCCCTGCCACTTGCGGTCTGCGGCGAAATCGGCGCGGCCCGACTTGCATTCGACGATCCAGACCTCGGCGCCCGGCCCGAGCCCGATCACGTCGACCCGGAGCCCCGGCGCCGGCACGAACTCGGTCAGGCAGGCGAAGCCGCGGTCGCGCAGGTGGCGGCTCACGCCGCGTGCGAGCCGCGCGCCCGGCAGCACCGCAGAGGACATGGCATCGGTCATGGCGTTTCCCTGCTCCGGGCGGGGTCTTCGGTCAAGCCGCTCGCGCCCGCGGCAAGCGCGCGGGCCGCGACAATACGCAGCGCGTCCATGGCGCTCTGGGGACTTGAGACGGTCCTGCGCGCAGGCTAGAGAGGCTGCGACCGGCGCGCACGACGCGCGTCGCCCGCGACCGACGACGCGAGCGAAGGGCCTCGCGCGAGACCAAGGAGCGCCTCAATGGCCGACGCCGCCGCCCATCCGCACGAGGGCCACGACAAGCGCGGGTTCTTCACCCGCTGGTTCATGTCGACGAACCACAAGGACATCGGCATCCTCTATCTGGTGACGGCCGCAGCGCTCGGCTTCATCTCGGTCTCCTTCACCATGTACATGCGGCTCGAGCTGATGAAGCCGGGCGTGCAGTACATGCTGGTCGACGGGATCCCGAACGGGCCCCTGTGGAACATCATGATCACCGCGCACGGGATCCTGATGATGTTCTTCGTGGTGATCCCGGCGCTGTTCGGGGGCTTCGGCAATTATTTCATGCCGCTGATGATCGGCTCGCCCGACATGGCGTTTCCGCGGATGAACAACCTCAGCTACTGGCTGTTCGCGGCCGGTTCGTCGCTGGCGGTGCTGTCGCTGCTGGTGCCCGGCGGCAACGGGCTGAACGGGGCGGGGATCGGCTGGGTGCTCTATCCGCCGCTCAGCACGACCGAGGGCGGCATGGCCACCGACTTCGCGATCTTTGCGGTACATCTGTCGGGCGCCTCGTCGATCCTGGGCGCGATCAACATGATCACCACCTTCCTCAACATGCGTGCGCCCGGCATGTCGCTGCTCAAGGTGCCGCTGTTCGTCTGGTCGATCGTGGTGACCGCCTTCATGATCCTGCTGGCGCTGCCGGTGCTGGCGGGTGCCATCACCATGCTGCTGACCGACCGCAACTTCGGCACGACCTTCTTCGATCCCGCCGGCGGCGGCGATCCGGTGCTCTACCAGCACCTGCTGTGGTTCTTCGGCCACCCGGAGGTCTATATCGTCGTGGTGCCGGGCTTCGGGATCATCAGCCACGTGATCTCGACCTTCTCGCGCAAGCCGATCTTCGGCTATCTGCCGATGGTCTTCGCGATGATCGCGATCGGCGTGCTCGGCTTCGTGGTCTGGGCGCACCACATGTACACGGTCGGCATGTCGGTGACGCAGCAGAGCTACTTCATGCTGGCGACGATGGTGATTGCGGTGCCGACGGGGATCAAGATCTTCTCGTGGATCGCGACGATGTGGGGGGGCTCGATCGAGTTCAAGACGCCGATGCTGTTTGCGATCGGCTTCCTGTTCCTGTTCACCGCCGGCGGCGTGACCGGCGTCGTGCTCGCCCAGGCGGCGATCGACCGGGTCTACCACGACACCTACTACGTGGTGGCGCATTTCCACTACGTGATGAGCCTCGGTGCCGTCTTCTGCATCTTCGCCGGCGTCTACTACTGGTTCGGCAAGATGACCGGGCGGCAGTATCCGGAATGGGCGGGCAAGCTGCATTTCTGGCTGTTCTTCATCAGCGCCAACGTCACCTTCTTCCCGCAGCACTTCCTCGGCCGGCAGGGGATGCCGCGGCGCTACATGGACTATCCGGACCAGTTCGCGCTGTGGAACTTCGTCTCGTCGATGGGGGCGTTCCTGTCGGGGCTGTCGTTCCTGTTCTTCTTCGGTGTGGTCTTCTACTCCCTGCGGTACGGCAAGCGGGTCACCGATCCGCAGTATTGGGGGCCGCAGCCGGACGCGACGCTGGAATGGACGCTGTCGAACCCGCCGCCCGAGCACACGTTCGAGACGCTGCCGACCCGCGACATGTGGGACAAGCACACCCAGCATTGAGGCGCGGGTTGGGCGCGGCGGAAACAAGGGCAGAGGGGGCGGGCGCTGAGGCGGCCACCCCCGACGCGTTCTGGCGCAGCGATGCGCCGATCCTGGCGCTCCGGCTCTGGCCGAACCGGTCGCTGTCGCGGCGGGGATTCGCCTGGGTCATCGGGCTCGTCGCGGCAGGAATCGCGCTGCCGCTGTTGCCGCTGATCGGCACGAAGGTGGCGCTGGGGCTGCTGCCGTTTCTCGTGGCGGCACCGCTCGCGCTCTACGTCGCGCTCCGGCGCAGCTACTACGACGGGCGGCTGGTCGAGGAGCTGCGGCTGTGGCCCGACCTGATGACCGTCGAGCGGCGCGAGCCGCGGGGAACGGTGCGGCGCTGGCAGGCGAACCCGTTCTGGGTCCGGCCGCGGCTCGCGGACAACGCGCGGATCGAGAAGTACCTGACGCTCGAGGGCGGGGGAAGGGAGATCGAGCTCGGCGCCTTCCTCTCGCCGCCCGAGCGCGAGGCGCTCTATGCCGACATCTGCGCGGCACTGGGCACGCTCAAGGCGCGGACCGGCGAGGCGTGACCTGCGCGCACGGAGTCGCTACGGCGCCGGTTCGACCCGACGTGAAGCACCGAGCATCTCGGTGAAAATCAGAAGAAAGTCTGTGGGGTTTCG
>JBBQRM010000313.1:0-4260 GCA_038214855.1 Rhodobacterales bacterium
CCGATCTCGAAGCTTCCCACGAAGGGCGTCGAGACGGCTCATCCGGAGCTCGCGACCGAGCTCCGCGCCCTGACATCGGCGGTGCCGGCGGCGCGCCAGCAGCTGCTCGGGATCCCGGCGCTCGGGCGCAGCCGCGCGCTCCACGCCTTCGCGCGCGCCTATCTCGATGTCTTCGCGGCGCGGAAACGCGCGCTGGGGCTGCTCGACTTCGACGACCTGATCGACGGCGCCACCGCTTTGCTCACCCGGCCGGAGACCGCCGCCTGGGTGCTCTGGCGGCTGGACGGCGGGCTCGACCACATCCTGGTGGACGAGGCGCAGGACACCAGTCCCGCGCAATGGCGGGTGATCGAGGCGATCTCGGCGGAGTTCTTCGCGGGCCAGGGCGCACGCGAGCTGATCCGCACGATCTTCGTCGTCGGTGACGAGAAGCAGTCGATCTACAGCTTCCAGGGCGCGGACCCGGCGGCCTTCGGGGCGATGCGCGGGCATTTCGACCGGATGTTGACCGACATGGGCGATGCGCTCAGGCGCTGCGACCTGCTCTATTCCTTCCGCTCCTCCGTGCCGATCCTGCGGCTGGTGGACGCGGTCTTCGCGGGCGAGGCGGGGGGTGAGTTCGCTGGCCCCGTCGCGCACCACCCGACCGATCCGGCGCGCCCGGGCCGCGTCGAGGTCTGGCCGGCGCCGCCGACGGCCGAGAAGCCGCAGGCTCCCCCCTGGGATGCGCCACAAGTCCCCGCCGCAGCCCCCGCCGACACGGCAGCCCTGGTCGCGGGGCGCGTGGTGGAGCGCATCGCCGAATGGCTGGCCGAGGGCCGCGCCCTGCCGGGCAGCGAGCGCGCGATCCGTCCCGGCGACGTACTGATCCTGGTGCAGCGGCGCGGGCCGATGTTCCACGCGGTGCTCGCGGCGCTCAAGCGCGCCTCCGTCCCGGTCGCGGGGGCGGACCAGCTCGAGCTCGGCGAGGAGCTCGCGGTCCGCGACCTGCTCGCGGCGCTGCGCTTCGCCGCGACCCCGCAGGACGACCTGTCGCTGGCGGCCCTCCTGCGCAGCCCGCTCGGCGGGGTCAGCGAGGCCGACCTCTTCGCGCTGGCGCACAGGCGCGAGGGGACGCTGTGGGAGGCGCTTCGCACCGAGCCGCCGGAGCGCCGGCCCGCACTCCGGGCGATGCTCGAGGACCTGCTGGCCGTCGCCGATTACCTGCGCCCCTTCGAGATGCTCTCCCGCCTTCTCGTCCGCCACGACGGGCGGCGGCGCCTGGTCGCGCGGCTCGGCGCGCAGGCCGAGGACGCGATCGACGCGCTGCTCGACCAGGCGCTGGCCTACGAGGCGGCCGAGGCGCCGAGCCTGACCGGCTTTCTCGGCTGGATGGACCGCGCGAGCACGAAGATCAAACGCGAGCTCGGCCGCGACCACGGCGAGGTGCGGGTGATGACCGTCCACGGCGCCAAGGGGCTCGAGGCGCCGATCGTGATCCTGCCCGACACCGCCACCCGCCCCGAAGGCGCCAACCCGCCGCAGCTCCTGCGGCTCGAGGACGGCCAGGCGGTGTGGAAGACCCGCGCCGAGGAGGCGCCGCCGTCGCAGGCCGAGGCCGAGGCGGCCCGCCAGGCGCGCGTCGCCGCCGAGAACCGCCGGCTGCTCTACGTCGCGCTGACGCGGGCTCAGAGCTGGCTGGTCGTCTGCGGCGACGGCACCGGCTGGCACGCGCTGATCGAGGCGGCCTGCGCCGGGCTCGCGCCCGAGCGGCTCGGCGGCGTGGACGGCGAGACGCTGGTGCTGTCGCACGCCTGGTCCGAGAACTTCGCCCCGGCGCCCGAGGTGCGCGTGCCGCCAGCCGCGCCGCCGCTCCGGGCGCTGCCCGCACCCGCCGCCGTGGCGCGCGTCCTCTCGCCGTCCGCGCTCGGCGGCGGCCACGCTCTGGGCGAGGAGGCGGCCGACCCGGCGCTCGCCGCGGCTGCGCGGGACCGCGGCACCGCGCTCCACGCCCTGCTCGAAGCGCTGCCGCTGGTGCCCCCCGAGCAAAGGGGCGACCTCGCGCGCCGCCTGCTGCCGGTGGCGGAGGACCTCGCGGCGCTCCTCGCCGAGGCGGAGGCGGTGCTGGCGCTGCCCGAGGCGAGGGCGTTCTTCGCCACGGACGCGCTTGCCGAGGTCGAGGTCGCGGCGACCCTGATGGCGCTCGGCGGCGCACGCGTCGCCGGCCGCATCGACCGGCTGCTCGTCTCCCCCGACCGGGTGCTCGCGGTCGATTTCAAGACGAACCGCCTGCTGCCCGAGACGCCCGAGGCGGTGCCGGAGGGCATCCTGCGCCAGATGGGCGCCTATGCCGCGGCGCTGGCGCAGGTCTGGCATGGGCGGCGCATCGAGACGGCCGTGCTCTGGACGCGGGCGCCGCTTCTTATGCCGCTGCCGGCCGCGCTGACCGCGGCGGCGCTGGCGCGGGTTGACCCAGCTCTGTGGCGTTCATAAATTCCCCTCCCACGGCCCATGAGGAGGCGAGGCGATGACGACAGTCACGGTGACGGACAGCACGTTCGAGGACGAGGTGCTGACGGCGGACACGCCGGTCCTGGTCGATTTCTGGGCCGAATGGTGCGGACCGTGCAAGATGATCGGCCCCGCGCTCGAGGAGCTGAGCACCGAATACGCCGGCCGGATCAAGATCGCCAAGGTCAACGTCGACGAGAACCCCGGCCTTCCCGCCAAGTTCGGCGTGCGCGGTATTCCCGCGCTCTTCATGTTCAAGGATGGCGAAGTCGTCTCCAACCGCACCGGCGCCGCCCCCAAGGCGAGCCTCAAGGGCTGGATCGACGAGAGCGTCTGATCCGGGATCCGGCTGATCCCTGCGGGCTGCGCTTGCTCGGACCGGGCGCAGCCTGGACCGACGCGCGCAATCGGGCCGCGCCTGCCTTGGTGGAAAGGTGGCGCCTCAGATTGGAATCGATCCCCCGGAGCCCGTATCAGTGCCGACCCGGCGGGCGGCTCGCCGTGGCCGGGAACGAGGCGCGATCTTTCGCCATGGCCGCGACATGCCGGGCGCGGGCACGGTATGAGGCCGCGCCGCCGCCGGGATCAGAGCTCGGGGTAGATCGGAAAGCGGCGGCAGAGGTCGAGCGCGCGCGCGGCCACTTGCGTCTCGACTGCGCCGTTGCCGTCCGCGCCGTCCCGCGCGAGGCCCTCGACGATCGCGACGATCATCTCGCCCACCTGCGCGAATTCGGCCTCGTCGAAGCCGCGCGTCGTGCCCGCCGGCGTGCCGAGCCGGACGCCGGAGGTGACGGTGGGCGGCGCGGGGTCGAAGGGGATGCCGTTCTTGTTGCAGGTGATCCGCGCGCGGCCGAGCGCCTGCTCGGTATCCGCGCCGGAGACGCCGCGGGCGCGCAGATCGATGAGCAGCAGATGCGTGTCGGTGCCGCCGGTGACGATCTCGAGCCCGCCCTTCATCAGCGCATCCGCCAGCGCGCGGGCGTTGGCGATCACCTGGCCCTGGTAGGCGGCGAAATCCGGCCGCAGCGCCTCGCCGAAGGCGACCGCCTTGGCGGCGATCACATGCATCAGCGGGCCGCCCTGGATGCCGGGGAAGATCGCGGCGTTGAACTTCTTGGCGAGCGCCTCGTCGTTGGTCAGGATCAGCCCGCCGCGCGGTCCGCGCAGGGTCTTGTGCGTGGTCGAGGTCGCGACATGGGCGTGGTCGAGCGGGTTGGGGTAGTGCCCCGCCGCGACGAGCCCGGCGAAATGCGCCATGTCGACCATGAAATATGCGCCGACGCTGTCGGCGATCTCGCGGAAGCGGGCGAAGTCGATCTGGCGCGGGATGGCCGAGCCGCCGGCGATGATGAGCTTGGGGCGATGGGTGTCGGCGAGCTCCGCCACCGCGTCGTAGTCGATGCCCGCGTCCTGGCGGCGCACGCCGTAGTGCACGGCATTGAACCACTTGCCCGAAACGTTGGGCCTGGCGCCGTGGGTGAGGTGCCCGCCCGCAGAGAGGTCCATCGCGAGGAAGGTGTCGCCGGGCTTGATCAGCGCGAGGAACACCGCCTGATTCGCCTGGCTCCCCGAGTTCGGCTGGACGTTGGCGAACCCCGCGCCGAAGAGCCGGCAGACCCGGTCGATGGCCAGCCGCTCGGCCACGTCCACATGCTCGCAGCCGCCGTAGTAGCGCCGGCCTGGATAGCCTTCGGCGTATTTGTTGGTCATCACCGAGCCCTGCGCCTCGAGCACGGCGCGGCTGACGATGTTCTCGGAGGCGATCAGCTC
>JBBQRM010000314.1:0-4252 GCA_038214855.1 Rhodobacterales bacterium
GACGTTGACGCCGACCTTCTCGAACAGCCGCCCCTCGCGCAGCACCGACATGACGCCGCCGCCCGCGTCCGCCTCGCCGTCGCCGGCGCGGTGCGTCTGCTTCCGTGCGAAGCGCCTCGGGGCGAGGTCGGCGAAGGGTCCGTCCGTCCGCGCGTCCTCCAGCGCCTCGAAGGCGGCACAGATGTCGTCGCGCAGAGCTTCGAACCAGGCGCGCGCCCGGGTCTTCTGCGCCTCGGTGGCGTCGGTGTCCGCCATGCGTCCCCCCTTTTCGGCCGGCCTTCGCTTAGCGGCTGCGGCCGCCGCCTGTCCAGCCGGAACGGGGTGACACGCGCGCCGATCCGGGGTAAGGAACCGGCGCGACATGAGGAGCGCGGCATGGTGACGTCCGGGATTTCCGCAGGCCTCTAGCCCGCCCGGACCGGGCCGGCTGGCCCATCGCCCCTTTGCCGCTACATCTGCGCCGAAAGGCACCCCCATGTTCCGCTTCTTCGAAGATCTCGTCGATCCCTACGCCCCCTATGCCGAGGACGACACGCCGCCCGACCGGCTCTGGCCGTTCCTGAAGGAATATCTGGCGCCGACCCGGCGGGTGCTCGCCTTCGCGACGCTGTCGGTGCTGGCGGTGGCGGTCGTGGAGATCGCGCTCATCTGGTATGCGGGCCGGCTCGTGGACGTGCTGGCCGCGGCCGACCGCGCCTCGGTCTGGGCGACGCACGGGTTCGAGCTCGCGCTGGTCGCGGGATTCATCCTCGTGCTGCGCCCGGCGATCCAGACGCTGAGCGCGGTGCTCCTGAACCAGTCGCTGATGCCCAATGTGGGGACCATCGTGCGCTGGCGCAGCCACCGCCACGTGCTGCGCCAGTCGGTTGGCTGGTTCCAGGACGATTTCGCCGGCCGCATCGCCAACCGGATGATGCAGACGGCACCCGCCGTCGGCGAGGCGACGTTCCAGACCTTCGACGCACTGGTCTACTCGGCGGTCTACCTCGTCGGGGCATTGTGGCTTCTGTCGGAGACAGACCTGCGGCTCGGCCTGCCGCTTCTGGTGTGGCTGGGGCTCTACGCGGGGCTCGTCGGCTGGACGATCCCGCGGGTGGGGCGGGCATCGAAGGCGTTCTCGGATGCGCGCTCGGCAATCACCGGACGCATCGTCGACAGCTATTCCAACATCCAGTCGGTCAAGCTCTTCGCCCACACCCGCACCGAGGAGGCCTATGCCGGCGAGGCGATCGAGCACGCCCGCAAGACCTTCGCCGCGCAGATGCGGTTGATCACGCTGATGGACGCGGGCCTGACGCTGATCAACGGCTTTTTGATCGTCGCGGTGATCGGCCTTGCCATCGTGCTCTGGAGCCAGGGCGCGGCCACGGTCGGCACCGTCGCCGCGGCCTCCGCACTGGTGCTGAGGCTGAACGCGATGACCGGCTGGATCATGTGGGCGCTGTCCTCGCTCTTTCAGAACATCGGCGTGATCCGCGAGGGGATGGAGACCATCGCCCAGCCGATCGACATGCCCGACGCCGCGGGCGCGCCCGAGCTGCGCGTCGGCCGCGGCGAGATCGTGCTCGACCGCGTCTCCCACGCCTACGGCCGCGGCACCGGCGGCCTGGACGCGGTCTCGCTTTCCATCCGCTCCGGCGAGAAGGTCGGGCTCGTCGGCCGCTCGGGCGCGGGCAAGTCGACGCTGGTCAACCTCGTGCTGCGCTTCTTCGACACCGAGGGCGGTCGGGTCCGCATCGACGGCCAGGACATCCGCACCGTCGTCCAGGACAGCCTGCGCCGGCAGATCGGGATGGTCACCCAGGACGCCTCGCTGCTCCACCGCTCGGTGCGCGACAACATCCGCTACGGCCGCCCCGAAGCGACCGAGGCCGAGATGATCGAGGCCGCCCGCCGCGCCGAGGCCAACGAGTTCATCCTCGAGCTCGCCGACGGCACCGGGCGCCGCGGCTACGACGCGCATGTGGGCGAGCGCGGCGTCAAGCTCTCGGGCGGCCAGCGCCAGCGCATCGCGCTTGCCCGCGTCATCCTCAAGAACGCGCCGATCCTCATCCTCGACGAGGCGACCTCCGCACTCGACAGCGAGGTGGAGGCCGCGATCCAGGAGACGCTCTACGGCGTGATGGAGGGCAAGACGGTCATCGCAATCGCCCACCGCCTCTCGACCATCGCCCGGATGGACCGCATCGTCGTGCTCGACGCAGGCCGCATCGCCGAAGAGGGCACCCACGCCGAGCTCCTCGCCGCGGGCGGCCTCTACGCGCGGTTCTGGGAGCGGCAGTCGGGCGGCTTCATCAACCTCGAGGCCGCAGAATGAGGCGCTTCGCCGAGCTCATCGACGCGTTCCGCCCCGCCTCGGGCCCGCCGCCCGCGCGGCTGCGGCCGTTCCTGGGCTGGGCGCTCGATGGCGCGTTTCCCGCGATCTGGCTCGCGCTCGCGACGGCGGTCGGGACCGGGCTCACCGAGGTCGGCGCCGCGGTGGTCGTGGGCTGGCTGATCGACCTGTCGCAGGCACGCGGGCCGGCGGGCTTTTTCGCCGCCACCTGGCCGCTGCTCCTGGGGGCGGCGGCGTTCTTCCTCCTGCTGCGGCCGGCGATGATGGGGCTCGGGGCGGCGATGGCGGCGCTGACCCTGGGGCCGAACCTCTATCCGCTGGTGCTCTCGCGGCTGAACCGGCACACGCTGGGACAGTCCCTGAGCTTCTTCGACGACGATTTCGCCGGCCGCATCGCCCAGAAGCAGCAGCAGACCGCGCGCGCGATCACCGAAGTGGTAACCGAGAGCGTCAACACCCTCGGCTTCGCCGTCTCGGCCATTCTCGGCTCGATCGTGGTGATGGGCGCGGTCAACCTCTGGCTCGCGGTGGCGATGCTGGTCTGGATGGCCGGCTACGGCGTGCTGATCCGCCGCTTCATGCCGCGGGTGCGCGGCCGGTCGCAGGACCGCGCCGCCGCCCGCGCCGTCGTCACCGGTCAGGTGGTCGACACGATCACCAACATCGCCACGGTCAAGCTCTTCAGCCACGGCGAGCACGAAGACCAGGCAGCACTCCACGCGCTCCAGGGCTACCGTGGCGCCACCGTCCGCTTCGGCGCCGTCACCACCGCCTTCCGCTTCTGGCTGATGACGCTCGCGGGTCTGCTGCCGGTGCTCCTGATCGGCGGCGCGCTCTGGCTCTGGTCGCGCGGGCTCGCAACCCCCGGCGACGTCGCCACCGCCGGGCTCATCTCGACCCGCCTCGCGCAGATGTCGGGCTGGGTGTCGATGACCGCGATGGGCATCTTCTCGAACGTCGGCGAGATCGAGGACGGCATCCGCACGCTCACCCCCGCCCACGGCATCCGCGACGCCGAGCACGCGATCGCTTCCCCTGCCGTGCGCGGCGCGGTGGCGTTCGAGCATGTCTCCTTCGGCTACGGCCGGCGCGAGGCGGCCCTGCGCGGCTTCGACCTCCATGTCGCCCCCGGCGAGAAGGTCGCCCTCGTGGGGCAGTCGGGCGCGGGCAAGACCACCGCGGTCTCGCTGCTGCTGCGGCTCTACGACGTCGAGGGCGGGCGCATCACGCTCGACGGCACCGACATCCGCGAGCTGACCCAGGACGGGCTGCGCGCCCAGATCGGCATGGTCCGCCAGGAGACCGCGATGTTCAACCGCTCGGCGCTCGAGAACATCCGCTACGGCCGCCCCGACGCGACCGAGGCCGACGTCTACGCCGCCGCCCGCCGCGCCCAGGCGCACGAGTTCATCCTCGATCTTCGCGACTTCAAGGGTCGAGAGGGCTATGCCGCACATCTCGGCGAGCGCGGCGTCAAGCTCTCCGGCGGCCAGCGCCAGCGGATCGCGCTCGCCCGCGTCATCCTCAAGGACGCCCCGGTGCTGGTGCTCGACGAAGCAACCTCGGCGCTCGACAGCGAGGTGGAGGCCGCGATCCAGGACACGCTCGACACGGTGATGGAGGACAAGACCGTCATAGCCATCGCGCATCGCCTCTCGACCATCGCGCGGATGGACCGCATCGTCGTCCTCGACGCCGGCCGCATCGCCGAAGAGGGCACCCACGGCGAACTCCTCGCCCGCCGGGGCCGCTACGCCCGCTTCTGGGAGCGCCAGTCGGGCGGCTTCATCAACCTCGCGGCGGAGTGATGCGGGCCTTACCCCCAGGACGATCCTCTTCGGTCGCAATCGTCGATCCTGAGACGTTCGCCCACATTTCCATAGGCCTGGGCGGTGCCGGAGACGTTGCCGGCGGCCA
>JBBQRM010000315.1:0-4247 GCA_038214855.1 Rhodobacterales bacterium
CGACACACCGCCCGAACCGGCATTCGACCGGCTGACCGCTTTGATCTCGAAGCTCCTCGACGCGCCCGTGTCGCTGCTAACGCTGGTTGACGAACGCCGTGCCTTCTACAAGAGCGCGCAGGGTCTGCCAGCCGAGCTCGACGCCACGCGCGAGGTCGGCCTCTCGCATTCGCTGTGCAGCAAGGTGGTCGAAGGCGACGCGGAACTGGTGATCGAGGACGCGCGCGCCCATCCGGACTTCGCCGCGCACAAGGCAGTGACCGAGCTGGGAGTCGGCTGCTATCTCGGGGTGCCGGTCCATGGGCCGGACGGCGTGGCGTTCGGGTCGATCTGCGCGATCGGGCTCGAGAAGCGGGAATGGAGTGCGCGGGACCGCGAGATCGTGGCGACGCTGGCGAAGTCGATAGAGGCGGAGATCGCGCTGCGCGAGGCGCTGGCGCGGCAGGAGTGCGTGCTCGGCGAGCTGCGCGCCGCCCATGCCGCGATCGATGCGGCGCGCGATGTGGAGCGCGAGCTCGACGAGCGGACGCGCTTCTTCACCAGCCTCAGCCATGAGATCCGGACGCCGCTCAACGGCGTGCTCGGGGGTTTGGCCTTGCTGGAGATTGCTTCAGATCCGGCGGCGCGCGAGGAATACGCGGCGATGATCCGCAGCTCGGCCGACGCGCTCCTGCGCTTCATCGACGATCTGGTGGGGTTCGCTCGGGACAGCTCGGGCCGCGGCACGGCGAGGGTGGCGCCGTTCGATCCGCGCGGACCGCTCGAGGGGGCGCGACGGACGCTCGCGCCGGCCGCCGCCGAGAAGGGGCTGGAGCTGCGGCTCGAAGTCGAGGACGATGTGCCAGGGCGCTGGTCGAGCGACGCCTGCCGGATCGAGCGGCTGCTGCTGACGTTGGGGGCGAACGCGGTGCAGTATACCGGGGCGGGCGAGATCGAGATGAGCCTCGGCTGCGGCCGGGATCGGCTGGCCTACCGGGTCCGCGACACCGGACCGGGGATCGGCGCGGCCTTCCACGACCGGATCTTCGAGCCCTTCGATCGCGGCGATCCGGCGCTGTCGCAGCGAATCAACGGCACGGGCCTCGGGCTCGCGGTCGCCCGGCGCAGCGCCCGGCTGTTCGGGGCGAGCCTGAAGCTGGAGGCGAGCAGCCCGGGGCGGGGCTCGACCTTTCTGCTGGAGGTGCCGCGGGGATGACGAGCCGAGCGCGTCTGACGTTGTCGCACCGTGCGACATGCAATCAGCCTTTGAAATCATTGGGAAAGAGCTGGCATTTTCATTTTCTGTTAGCTTCGTCGCGCGCAGGCGTCCGAAGACGCGGGCCGGCTTGGCTATCGATCCTCGGGCTCGCGGCGCTGCTTGGCGCCTGCGGCGGGCCGCGGGAGATGCGGGTCCCGACCCCCGCCGCCACGCCCGCGGTCTCGCGCTTCGCCGACGACGATCCGCAGGAGTGGCGCGGCCCCGCGCCGTGGCACTATCCGGTGCACGGGATCGACGTCTCGCGCTATCAGGGCGAGATCGACTGGGCGCGGGTGCGCGGCGCCGGCGTCTCCTTCGCCTATATCAAGGCGACCGAGGGTGCGGACGTGCTCGACGCGATGTTCACGCGGAACTGGGAGGCGGCGCGCCAGGCGGGCGTGCCGCGAGGCGCGTATCACTTCTACTACTTCTGCCGCAGCGCCGCGGAGCAGGCGGCCTGGTTCACGCGCCACGTACCCCGCGACGCCGCGTCCCTGCCCCCGGTGCTCGACATGGAGTGGAACCACCGCTCGCGCACCTGCCCGCTGCGGCCCGATCCGGTGGGAATCCGGCGCGAGATGGGTGTTTTCCTCGACACACTCACGCGGCACTTCGGCCGACGTCCGGTGATCTATTCGACCGTGGATTTCTACCACGACAACGAGCTATGGCGGATCGCAGGCTACGACTTCTGGCTCCGCGCGGTCGCCGACCACCCGACGGCGGTCTATCCGAGCCGGCCCTGGACCTTCTGGCAGTACACCGGAACCGGGCTCGTGGATGGGATCGTCGGGCGCACCGATCTCAACGTCTTCGCAGGCTCGCACGCGCAGTGGCGGAGCTGGGCGGCGGGAAGGGGCTAGAATTGGGGACAAGGTCCGGATGATGCGGGCTCCTCTCCGCGATCCCGACCGATCTGTCCATCGACAGATCGGTCGGGACGGCGGAAACGTGGCGCCTCACATGGGAAGAAACCCGAAGCAATCACCCGGAGCCCGTATCACCCCTGCGCCGGTGGCTCCGGGCGACGGACCGGGCGAGGCTCCACAGGAGCGTCACTTATCCGGTCCGGGTCGTCGCAATTCCGAACGGATCAACAAACCCCGCTATCACAGCACCAGGTCGAGGTTCCAGAAGCGGCGGACCTGGTCCTCGCAGGCGGCGCGCTCGGCCTCGGTGTCGCCGGCCACGCGCTCGGTGCGGAAGCCGAAGCGCTCGAGCCCGCTCGCGTCGGAATGGGCGAGCACGATGATTTCGACGTCGCGCTCGATGGCGAAGGCCGCGAGACGCATCGCCCGGTCGGCCGCGTCGGGCAGCTCGGCCGCGACCCTAAGGCCGACGCAGACCGCATCGGGCCGCTTCATCCGCGCCTGGGGCATCAGGGTGCCGCGGAGCTCGGGGAAGACGTCGCGCCCGGTCTGCGAAGGACGCGGGTCGAACTCCTGCATCAGCGCATCGAGATCATCGGCCGCCTGCGGCACGATCCGCGACAAGATCGTCGCCCAGCGTTCTGCGTCCATCGCTCACCTCCTCGATCAGCCGCGCAGCCGCCGCGTTGCCCGGATCGGGCAGCTCGAAGGCCGCGATCCGCTCGCGCACCAGTGCCGCCTCGCCCGCGTCGAGGAACCGGCCGATCTCACGCTCGAGCGCCATCAGCTCGAGCGACTCCACCAGCCCCGCGAGGCCTCGGTCGCGCGCGGCGATCGCTCTTGCCCGCTGATCGTCCATGAACGAGCCCATCTGCGGAATGAAGATCGTGGGGATGCGGTTGTAGAGCGTCTCGTGGAAGGAATTGTAGCCGGCAGCGCTGATGCACAGGTCCGAGGCCGCGGCGAGCATGCCCGCGTGGCGGGTGCGGACCACGCGCGAGTGCTGCCAGTCGAACCAGCCGGGCTGCTGGACCGCCGTCGGCCAGACCACGATCAGGTGCAACGTATCGGCGCGGCGCTCCATCATGCCGCAGAGCGCCTGGATCTGCGCGCCGCGATCCGCCGCGACCCCGGCCCCGAGCAGCGAGACGACGAGCCGGGTGAAGCCCGGTGCGAAGCGCGCGGCGAGGCGGTCGCGCAGCCCCTGCCGCCGCTCGGGGCCGACCCCGAGACGTTGCACGATCGGCCCCACCTCGCGCAGATGGTCCCCGCGAGAATAGGCAGCGTTGATCTCGTCGAAGGCCTCGCGCGGGACGATCACCCGGTCGAACACCTTCTCGCGGTCGAGCGCCACTGCGTTGTTCTGCCCCGCCTGCCACAGACCGCGGCGGATCCAGACGCCGGTGAGCCGGTTGTCGAGGATGGTGCGGCAGACCGAGTCGAAGACGTAGCCGCCGTCGAAGACCAGCGTCCGCGCCCCCGCGCTCAGCGCGCGCAGGCGCAGGTGGTTAGCGAGATCGTTCTCGTGGGTCTGGGCGTGGAAGCCGCTCCGCCCGATCATCGGCATCACATCGAAGCCGAAGGACTTGATCAGCCGGGTGCAGCTCGGGAAGGCCGCGAATACAGGGGAGGCGCGTGTGCGGTCGAGCTCGCGCGCGATCAGCGCGCAGCGCTGCGCATGGCCGAGACCGACGCCGTTCGTCGGCATGAAGACGATGCCGGACGGTCCCGCCACGGAAGCGCGCGGGCGCGGCCCGGGCTCGACGCCGAGGAAGCGCAGGACTGACGCTGCGGCGAAGCCGGAGGCCGCCCGCGACGCACGTGCCTGAGCCGCGATCTCGCCGAGGTTCGGCAGGATGTCGCTCGCGAGGAAGCCCGCGAGCCCGGCGAGGTCGAGCGGGCCGCGCAGGAAGGCGTCGCAGCCGCGCGCAAGCGGGTGGCGCGGCAGGGCGTCGATCAGTGCGGCGCCCGAGACCGCGAGGTTCGCCACGAGGCATTGCAGGCGGTAGTTGTTCTCGAGCGGTGCCGCGATCACGCAGACGTCGACGCGCTCGGCGAGGCTCGCGGGCAGCACCTCGCCGTATTGCCAGAAGGCGATCTCCGGCCCGTGCGCGGCGACCCACGCCTGCTTCGCCTTGCCG
>JBBQRM010000316.1:0-4240 GCA_038214855.1 Rhodobacterales bacterium
CGCGCCGATGGCCAGCGTGCCGAGAACCGCAAGCGCCCCGCCGCGGGCCGCACCACCGAGGCCGCCGCCCATCAGCGCGCCGACCGCAGCACCGATCCCGCCGATCTGCGCGCCGCTCAGGCCCTTCGCCTGGTCGCGGCCGAGAAAGTCGCGTGCCATATCGGCGAGCCCGCCTCCGGTGCCCGTGCCAGTGCCCGTGCCCTGCGCGCTGCCCTGCAGGCGGTCGAAGAGCGCGTTCAGGCCGCCACCGCCGCCCGCGTCGAGATTTTGCGCGCCGGTCCTGAGCCGGTCGGGGGTGCGCGTGCGCCCGCCCATGCCGTTCTGCAGGACCTGGCCGAGGATGTTGCCGAAACTCATGCTTCCACTCCGTTGCGTGTCGCCGGCGATGATCCGTCGCGGCCGCCGTTCACGGGGTCAGTTGGGGAGCCGCGGGCGTCCGCGCAACGGGTGGGGAAGGGTGGCGCGGTTGACGGGGCTCGAACCCGCGACCTCCGGCGTGACAGGCCGGCACTCTAACCGACTGAGCTACAACCGCGCACTCGGGCCGGTCGCTGGTCCGACCGCGGGGTCGGGGCCGGAACCGGTCCGTCGCGGTGGTTTAGAAGCCGGGGGGAGGAGCGTCAAGCGCTTTGCGGGCCCTTGCCGCGGCGGGACGGGAATGCGAGCCTCGCCGCCGAAGCCCGAGGAGCCGCCCGCATGTCCGACGACGCCTACTGGTCCGCAGCGCTGGCCGAGGCCGAGGCGCAAGACGAAGCCGATCCGCTGCGCGATCTGCGGGCTCGGTTCTGCCTGCCGCCGGGGGTGATCTATCTCGACGGCAACTCGCTCGGCCCCGCACCGCGCGCCGCCCTCGACGACCTCGCCGATGCCGCGGAGCGGGAATGGGCCCAGGATCTGATCGGGAGCTGGAGCAAGGCCGGCTGGTTCGACCTGCCGCTCGCCTGCGGTGACATGCTCGCGCCGATCATCGGCGCCGACCCGGGCGAGGTCGCGGTCTGCGATACTACGTCGATCAACATCTACAAGACGTTGCATGCCGCCCTTAACCTCAGGCCGGAACGGCGGGTGATCGTGGCCGAAGGGGCGGGGTTCCCCACCGACCTCTATGTGGCGGAGGGCGTGCGGGCGACGCGGGAGGGCGTGACGCTGCGGCTCGAAGGCGTGGACGGGGACGATCTCGCGGAGCTGATCGACGCGGACGTGGCGGCGGTGCTGGTCAACCAGGTCGATTACCGCACCGGGCGGCTGCGCGATCTCGGGGCGCTGACGGCGCGGGCGCAGGCGGCCGGCGCGCTCGCGATCTGGGATCTGTGTCACAGCGCCGGCGCGCTCGAGGTCGGGCTGAACGCCGGCGGCGCCGACATGGCAGTCGGGTGCAGCTACAAGTATCTCAACGGCGGACCCGGTGCGCCGGCCTTCGTCTTCGCAGCTTCGCGGCACCTGCCCGCGATCCGCCAGCCGCTGTCGGGCTGGTGGGGGCACGCGCGGCCCTTCGACTTCGAGCGGGGCTTCGCCGCCGATCCCGGCATCCGCAAGTTCCTCTGCGGCACCCAGCCGATCTTGTCGTTCCGGACGCTGCACGCGGCGTTCGCGATCTTCGCCGAGGTCGATATGACGGACATTCGCAGCAAGAGCATGGCGTTGACCGAGAGCTTCATCGCGCTTGTCGAGGCGAGCTGCACGGACTTCGGCGTGCGCCTCCTCAGTCCGCGCGCGGTGGCCGAGCGCGGCAGCCAGGTCGCGCTCACGCATCCCGATGGCCATGCGGTGGTGCAGGCGCTGATCGCGCGCGGGGTCATCGGCGACTTCCGCGCACCCGACGTGATGCGTTTTGGCTTCGCGCCGCTCTACATCGGCCATGCCGATGTGGTGCGCGCGGCACGCACGCTGCATCAGGTTCTGGCGGCGGAGGCCTGGCGGGAGCCCTGCTATCGGCGCCGGGCGGCGGTGACCTGAGCGGTGGGCGCATCGCGTCCGACCCGACCGCGAAGGTCCAAAATCCTTTCCATGTGGTTAATGATACCAGGAAAGACGTTGTAAATCAATCTGTTGTCGATTTGCTCAACCTTGAGCACCCGTGAGCATCCCCGGCTCCGGCCAGATCGTCCTGCTCGAAGATCCGCGGACCCGAGCCTCAGACGAGCGGGCGGCGGGCGCGTTTGCGGGACAGCTCGAGATGCCCGAGCGGCGTCCAGCCGGCGAGCGACGTGTCGATGCCGTCGCCGCGCAGGGCGGCTGCGAGTGCGGACTCGATCCGCGGCCGCTCGGTCTTGGCGAGCGGCGCGAAATCGATCGTGATCTGTCCACCCAGCCCGCGCAGCCGCAGCTGCCGCGGGAGTTCGCGCGCGGCCGCAAGGTTCGCCTTCAGCGCAGCGGCCGGCGTCGTGTCGCCGCCGGTGTTCACGTCGACGGCGACGAGCGCCCGCGTCGGCTCGATCGTCATGTGTCTGAGCCCGAGGGGCACGTGCGGCTGGCGCAGCGCCGCCACTTCCTCCCAGACGCCGGCGTCAGCGAGCGCATTGGGCGCCTCGCGCACCGGATCGCCACGGTGGACCCAGTCGCGCCGCGCAACGGCGGCGGCGGCGGGTGCAGGCATCAGGCAGCCGGGCGACCCATCGACACGCGACAGGAGCGTCGTGTAAATTTCCAGCAACTCGGCGATCTCCGCGGTGATCTCCGCCGGCTCCGCCTCGGCCGCGGCGGATCGCAGGATCAGCCCGAGTTCCGGCGGTGCCGCCGCCATGGCCGCCGCAGCCACCTCGCCGAGGGCTGTGCGGGTGGTCGCGTCGGTAATGGAGCGGGCGATGTTGCGGCCCGCAGCACCCGGCGTCAGCAGCGCGAGATGCCCCTTGAGCCGCAGCCGGGCCGAGACCGGCGGCGCCTTGCCGGATTCGGCCCAGCCGGCGACCTGAACGAGCAGCCGCGTGCCCGGCGCCGGGGGCCGGGGGCCGCGCAGGAAGCCCGTGGTGCCGCCGCCGAGATCGACTATCACGCCGCCCGACCCCTTCATAGGCCGGCCGGCAGCGGCCAGGTAGATCGCTTCCGGCTGGGGCGTCGAACTGGCGGAGTCGGGATCGACCAGCAGGTCCTCGAGTCGGCCATCGATCATCAGCGCCGCGGCGTGACCCCCCGCGGACAGCGGCTCGATCAGGACCTCGCGGCCCTTCACGGCGCGTGGTAGCCGAAGCCCGCGAGCAGGTTCAGCGTCTCGGTCAGCGGCAGGCCCACGACGGCGCCGTAGGAGCCGCCGATCCACGGGATGAGCCCGGCGGCGCGTCCCTGGATCGCATAGCCGCCGGCCTTGCCGCGCCACTCGCCGGAGTCGAGATAGCCCGCGAGCTCGACATCGGAGAGGCGCTTGAAGCGCACGGCAGTCTCCACGGCGCGCGTTCGGAAGATCCCGTCGC
Organism: Rhodobacterales bacterium; assembly: GCA_038214855.1. Classification (GTDB taxonomy): domain Bacteria; phylum Pseudomonadota; class Alphaproteobacteria; order Rhodobacterales; family Rhodobacteraceae; genus Amaricoccus. The sequence continues at coordinate 3,408 of JBBQRM010000316.1, forward strand.
GGCGGCCTGCGATAGCGGTGATCACCCGGTGCCGCCGCCCCGAGAGTAACCGCAGGAAGCTCTCCGCCTCGGCCGCGTCGCACGGCTTTCCGAGGATGCGCCGGCCGGCGGCGACGACAGTGTCGGCGGCGAGCACGAGGTCGTCGGGAGCTGCCTCAGCCGCCTCTGCCTTGGCACGCGCGAGGCGCAGGGCATGGATCCGCGGCAGCTCGGCGCCAAGCGGGGTCTCGTCGATGTCGGCGGGCGCCACCGCGTCCGGGGTGATGCCGACCTGCGCGAGGAGCTCGAGCCTTCGCGGGCTGGCGGAGGCCAGGATCAGGCGCATCGCCCGACCCGGGCGTTCGATACCGCCCGATCAGCGCGGTCACTTGAAGCGATAGTTGATCCGCCCCTTGGTGAGGTCGTAGGGGGTCATCTCCACCTGGACCTTGTCGCCCGCGAGCACGCGGATGCGGTTCTTGCGCATCTTGCCGGCGGTATGGGCGATGATGACATGGCCGTTCTCGAGCTCCACCCGGAAGGTCGCGTTGGGCAGAAGCTCGGTCACGACCCCTGGGAATTCGAGAAGCTCTTCCTTGGCCATGGTGTCTCCGGTTGCGGTCTCTCGTGCCCGCGGGAAAGGGCCCCGTCGCACGCGCGCGGAAAATGACGCCAAAGCGCAGGGGGTTCAAGCTTATTCCGGTGAGCCGGTCCAATGGTGGTGCGTGAAAATCAGGGCCTTTCACTGTGAAAGCCGAATCCATCCATTGATACAATTGGATAAATCGATACATTTAAACGTTTTGGCAACCTAGGTTAATGCTTCGCGCGAGCAAGACGGCTCACGACGGCTC
>JBBQRM010000317.1:0-4239 GCA_038214855.1 Rhodobacterales bacterium
TTTGATAACTGGTTGGATCGCGGGACTATTTATCCGTCTCCGAGTGGTGCGCCAAAGAGGGCGAAGGCTTCGGGGTCAAATTGACGCGCCTGCTTCCCCCTGCAACGTCGCCACCTCCAGCTCGCCCTCCAGCCGGGAGCGCATGGCGAGTGCTGCTGCGCGGGAGCCGGCGGCGGTGGTGAAGTAGGGGATTTTTGCGGAGAGGGCGAGCGAGCGGATCTCGCGGCTGTCGGAGATGGATTGGGTGCCCTCGGTGGTGTTGAAGACGATCTGGACGCCGCCGTCCTTGAGCAGGTCGACGATGTGCGGGCGGCCCTCGTAGACCTTGTTGACGCGGGTCGCGGGAATGGAATGCGCCTCGAGGAAGGACGCGGTCCCCGAGGTGGCGATCAGCGCGAAGCCGAGGTCGTGGAGGATGCGGGCGGCCTCCGCGAGGCCTTCGGTCTTGTCGGCGTCGCGGACGGAGACGAAGGCGGTGCCCCCATGCGGCAGCGTGTTGCCCGCCCCCATCTGGGCCTTGAGGAAGGCGCGGGGGAAGGAGCGGTCCCAGCCCAGGACCTCGCCGGTCGAGCGCATCTCGGGGCCGAGCAGCGAGTCGACGCCGGGGAAGCGGTCGAAGGGCATGACCGCCTCCTTGACCGAGAACCACGGGGTCTGCGGATCGGCGAGGCTCATCGGGTCGGAGGCGGGGATCGGGTCGGAGGGCTTGAGCCCCTTCGGCCAGGGGGCGCGGGCGGGGAAGGCGGAGAGCTTCTCGCCGGCCATGACGCGGGCGGCGATGGCGGCGATGGCGCTGTCGGTGGCCTTGGCGACGAAGGGGACGGTGCGCGACGCGCGGGGGTTGACCTCGAGCACGTAGATGTCGCCGTTCTGGATCGCGAACTGGACGTTCATCAGGCCGACGACGCCGAGCCTGAGCGCCATGGCGCGGGTCTGGACTTCGAGCTCGGCGACGATCTCGGGGGAGAGCGCGTAGGGCGGGAGCGAGCAGGCGCTGTCGCCGGAATGCACGCCCGCCTCCTCGATGTGCTCCATGATGCCGGCGACATGCACGTCGGTACCGTCGGAGATGGCGTCGACGTCGACTTCGGTGGCACCCGCGAGGTAGCGGTCGAGCAGGACCGGCGTGGTGCCGGAGACGTGGACGGCCTCGGCGATGTAGCGGGTGAGCTGGGCCGCGTCGCGGACGATCTCCATGGCGCGGCCGCCGAGCACGTAGCTGGGGCGGATGACGAGGGGGTAGCCGATGCGCTGGGCGACGGCGTGCGCCTGGTCGGGGGAGCGGGCGATGCCGTTCTCGGGCTGGCGGAGGCCGAGCTCGTGGAGAAGCTGCTGGAAGCGCTCGCGGTCCTCGGCGAGGTCGATGGCGTCGGGCGTGGTGCCGAGGATCGGGATGCCGGCTTCGTGGAGCGCATTGGCGAGTTTCAGGGGCGTCTGGCCGCCGAACTGGACGATGACGCCGTGCAGGCTGCCGTTCTCCTGCTCGACGCGCAGGATTTCGAGGACGTGCTCGAGGGTGAGCGGTTCGAAATACAGGCGGTCGGAGGTGTCGTAGTCGGTGGAGACCGTCTCGGGGTTGCAGTTGATCATGATGGTCTCGAAGCCCGCGTCGGTCAGCGCGAAGCAGGCGTGGCAGCAGCAATAGTCGAACTCGATGCCCTGGCCGATGCGGTTCGGGCCGCCGCCGAGGATGACGACCTTGCGCGCGCCCGAGGGCCGGGCCTCGCATTCGGTGACGCCGCCGGCCTCGGCCTCGTAGGTGGAATACATGTAGGGGGTCTGGGCCTCGAACTCGCCGGCGCAGGTGTCGATGCGCTTGAAGACGGCCTGGATGCCGTGGCGGAGGCGGGTGGCGCGCGCGGCGGCCTCGGTGAGGCCGGTGAGCCGCGCGAGGCGGGCATCGGAGAAGCCCATCATCTTGAGCGCGCGCAGGGCGGCGGGATCGTCGGGGAGGCCGCCCTCGCGGATGCGGGCCTCGGCCTCGACGATTTCGCGGATGCGGGCAAGAAACCACGGGTCGAAGCGGGTGACCGCGTGTATGTCGTCGTCCGAGAGCCCGTGGCGCATGGCCTGGGCGGCGAGGCGGAGCCGGTCGGGGGTCTGGCGGGAGAGCGCCTTGACGATGGCCGCGTGGGCGTCGGGGGTCTCGGCGCCGGGGATGGCGATCTCGTCGAGGCCGGTGAGGCCGGTCTCGAGCGAGCAGAGCGCCTTTTGCAGGCTCTCGTGGAAGGAGCGGCCGATGGCCATGGCCTCGCCGACGGATTTCATTGCGGTTGTCAGCAACGGCTCGGCGCCAGGGAACTTCTCGAAAGCAAAGCGCGGGATCTTGGTCACGACATAGTCGATGGCGGGCTCGAAGCTCGCGGGCGTGACCTGGGTGATGTCGTTGTCGAGCTCGTCGAGCGTGTAGCCGACGGCGAGCTTGGCGGCGATCTTGGCGATGGGAAAGCCCGTGGCCTTGGAGGCGAGTGCGGAGGAACGCGAGACGCGAGGGTTCATCTCGATGACGATGAGCCGGCCGGTCTCGGACTGGACGGCGAACTGGACGTTGGAGCCGCCGGTCTCGACCCCGATCTCGCGCAGGACCGCGATCGAGGCGTTGCGCATCATCTGGTATTCCTTGTCGGTCAGCGTCAGCGCAGGGGCCACGGTGATGCTGTCCCCGGTGTGCACGCCCATCGGGTCGATGTTCTCGATGGAGCAGACGATGATGCAGTTGTCCGCGCGGTCGCGGACCACCTCCATCTCGAACTCCTTCCAGCCGAGCAGAGACTCGTCGATGAGGATCTGGCTCGCGGGGGAGGCGTCGAGGCCGGTCTTGCAGATGTGCTCGAAATCCTCGCGGTTGTAGGCGACGCCGCCGCCGGTGCCGCCGAGCGTGTAGGCCGGGCGGATGATCGCGGGCAGGCCGACGTGGTCGATCGCGGCCATCGCCTCGTCGAGCGTATTGGCGATGGTGGCGCGCGGGTTCTCCAGGCCGATGCGGTCCATCGCCTCGCGGAAGAGCTTGCGGTCCTCCGCCATCTCGATGGCTTCGCGCTTGGCACCGATCAGCTCGACGCCGAATTTCGCGAGCACGCCCATGTCGTCGAGCTTGAGCGCGGTGTTGAGGCCGGTCTGGCCGCCCATGGTGGGCAGGAGCGCGTCGGGACGTTCCTTCTCGATGATCTTGGCGACGATCTCGGGGGTGATCGGCTCGACATACGTCGCGTCGGCCATCTGCGGGTCGGTCATGATCGTGGCGGGGTTGGAGTTCACCAGGATGACCCGGTAGCCCTCTTCGCGCAGCGCCTTGCAGGCCTGGACGCCGGAATAGTCGAACTCGCAGGCCTGGCCGATGACGATGGGCCCCGCGCCGATGATCAGGATCGAGCGGATGTCGGTCCGTTTGGGCATATGCGTGCTCCGGCCCCGCGCGGCCGAAAGGGCGGCGGAGAATGACTTCTGCCAGGGATCGGCAAATCGAGCCGGTTATACGGGCCTCGCGCGGCGGCGCAAGCCGGAACGCGGCGCGGGTTCGGCGGGGCCGGGACCGTCCGCTGCGGCGGGAAAAAGACGCCCCGTCAGGGACGAGGCGCCTTCTCCTCGGGCGGTCATCGGCGTCCCCGCCTGTACCGCGCCCGCCTCTTGAGCCGAAAACATTCTCCTTGGGTTAAATATCCCCGCCGGAGGCCGCGCGAAGCGCCAGAAAAAGCCGCGCGCCGAAGGCGCACCTCCGGATCCGGCGGATGCCGTGCGCGCCGCGCCTCCGCCTCCGGTGTGCATCGGGGTCCCGAGCGACGTGTGGAGCGACAGGGGCGGCCTTGCGCCGTTCTCGGGCTTGCGTGTATGCCGGGCCGGATTTCGCCCCCGCCCGAGGATGCCCGATGCACGAATATCGCAGCCATACCTGCGCCCAGCTCACCGCCGCCGACGTGGGGGCTCAGGTGCGGCTGTCGGGCTGGGTGCACCGGGTGCGCGACCACGGGGGCGTGCTCTTCGTCGATCTGCGCGACCATTACGGCATCACCCAGCTGATCGCCGACAGCGACAGCCCGGCCTTCGCGGAGGTCGAGCGGCTGCGCTCGGAATGGGTGGTGCGGGTGGACGGGCTGGTCAAGGCGCGCGATGCGGCGCTGGTGAACCCCAAGCTTCCGACCGGCGAGATCGAGGTCTATGTGCGCGGCCTGGAGGTGCTGTCGGAGGCCGAGGATCTGCCGCTGCCGGTCTTCGGCGACGCCGAGTATCCCGAGGAGACGC
>JBBQRM010000318.1:0-4235 GCA_038214855.1 Rhodobacterales bacterium
GGCGCGGGCGCTGATCCTCGCGACCAACGCCTATACCGCCGAGGCGGCGCCGGGCCTCGCGCCGCGTCTGGCGCGCAGCCTCGTGCCGGTGCTGTCGTGGCAGATGGCGACCGAGCCGCTCGGCGACAATTTGCGCGGGGCGGTGTTGCCGGGGCGGCAGGCGGTCTCGGACACCCGCGGCGACCTGCGGTTCTTCCGTTACGACGCGCGCAACCGTCTGGTCACCGGGGGCGCTATCCTCGGCGCGCGCAACGCGCCCGACCGCGCGCGGGCGCTGGCGCGGCGGCGGCTGGCGGAGGCGTATCCGCAGCTCGGCGGCACGCGGATCACCCATGTCTGGAGCGGTTATGTCGGCATGACCGCGGATCGGATGCCGCACCTCCACCGGCTCGGCCCCGACGCCTATGCCTGGGCCGGCTGCAACGGCCGCGGCGTGGCACTCGCGGTGGCGCTGGGGCGGGAGATCGCCGCGGCGGTGGCGGGCGGCCGCGCGCTCGCCCTGCCGCTCAGCGAGATCGGCCCGCTGCCCTTCCACCCGCTCGTGCGCCGCATAGCACCGGCCTATCTCGCCTGGCTCAAGCGCCGCGACCGCAGCGAGCTTCGCCCCGACTGAGGAGAACCTTCAATGGACGACATGCCGATCCTGGAGCGCCGCCGCATCGAGGCGCAGCTGCTGCGCCACGTGTACGACGAGGCGTGCCGGCGGCTCGGCGAGGCGGAGGCCCGCGCGCTGATCGGTGCTTCCGTCAGCAACGCCGCGATCGAGCACGGCCGGGCCTTCGCCGAGGCGCTCGGCCGGGAGCCCACCTTCGACGACTTCCGCGCCATCCTGCCGCTCTGGATCGCCGGGGACGCGCTGGAGATCGACCTCGTCGCCGCGGACGCGGAGCGCTTCGAGTTCGACGTCACCCGCTGCCGCTATGCCGAGATGTACCGCGAGATGGGCCTCGGCGGCATCGGGGACCTCCTGTCGTGCAACCGCGACGGCGAGTTCTGCACCGGCTACAATCCGGCGATGAAGCTCACGCGGACGCAGACGATCATGAAGGGCGCGAGCCACTGCGACTTCCGCTACCGGATGGAGGACGAGGCGTCAGACGCGAACGCACCTGTGGAAGATGTTAACGAGACATGAAAACGCGGATTATTTCCCAATGATTTCAATGGGCGCATCCGGCTTTCACTGTGAAAGGCGGGAAAGGCCCCTCAATCCACGAACTGCGGCATCAGCAGACGCGGCAGCCACAGGCTGATCGCCGGGAACAGGATCACCAGCGCCAGGATCGCGAGCATCGGCGCGAGGATGACCGCGACGTCCCGCAGGGCCTGCCGCACCGTGATGCCCCCGAGCGCGCAGGAGATCAGCAGGCACAGCCCGTAGGGCGGCGTCACCAGCCCGAAGGCGAGGCTGATCACCCCGATGATCGCAAAGTGGATCGGATGCATCCCCACCGCCTGGGTCACCGGATAGAGCACGGTGCCCAGGATGATGATCGCCGGGATCGCGTCGATGAAGCAGCCGATCACCAGAAACGAGACGGCCACCGCGAAGCCCATCTCCGTGACCCCGAGCTCCATCGCCTGCACATACTCGACCAGCGCCGCCGGCACCTTGAAATAGGCGAGGATCCAGCCGAAGGCGCTCGCCGTGCCGATGCAGAAGAGTGCTATCGCCGCGAACCGCCCGCTGTCGTAGAGCGTGCGCGCGAACAGGTTCGGCCCGACGCTGCGATAGACCAGCATCCCCAAGACCAGCGCATAGAGCGCCGCGACCACCGAGGCCTCGGTCGGCGTGAAGAACCCCCCGACGATGCCGCCCACGATGATCACCGGCGTAAACAGCGCGAGGATCGCCGCCAGCACCGCCACCGCCAGCTCGCGCATCGTCGCGCGCGCGTGCATCCCCATCCCGTGCCGCCGGGCGTAGACATAGACCGTCGCCATCTGCGCCAGCGCGATCAGCATGCCAGGGATGACGCCCGCGAGGAACAGCCCGCCGATGGAGACCGACATCAGGCCCCCCCAGACCACCATCAGGATCGACGGCGGGATGATCACCCCCATCACCGACGAGCACGCCGTCACCGCCACGGAGAACGACGAGGTGAACCCCTCCTTCTTCATCTGCGGAATGAGCAGCGACCCGATCCCGGCGGCATCCGCGGTCGAGCTGCCCGAGATGCCGGCGAAGAACATCGAGACCACGACGTTCACATGGCCGATGCCGCCCGGCAGATGCCCCACCAGCGCACGCGCGAGCCGGATCAGCCGGTCGGTGATCCCGGCCGCGTTCATCAGGTTCGCCGCGAGCAGGAAGAACGGCACCGCGAGCAGCACGAAGGAATTGTAGGACCGGAACATCTCCTGCAGCAGCAGGATCGGCGTCAGCCGCGGCTCGAGCAGGAAGATCGGGATGCAGGCGAGCGCGAGCGCGAAGGCCACCGGCACGCGCAACAGGATGAACACCAGGAACAGGCCGAACAGGACCGAGGCGACGAAGCCGGGGGTCACGGGCGCGACCCGCGCAGGAGCGGCAGTTCGGCCGCGACCTTCTCGGCGAGAAACAGCAGCGTCACCGCCCCCGTCAGCGGCCAGGCGACGAAGATCCAGTTCATCGGCAGCGAGGCGATCTCGGAGGTCTGGTACCAGCCGAACAACAGGAACTGCCAGCCGTACCAGATGAAGATCAGTGCCACCACCGCGACCATCGCATGCACGAACAACCGCCGCATCGCCTCGATGCGGGGGTTCTCGGACGGCGGCAGCACCTCGAGGTCGAAATGCGTGCCGTCGCGCACCGCGCACATCGCCCCGATCATGATCATCCACACGAAGCAGAACCGCGCGATCTCCTCGGTCCAGATGTAGCGCGGGATGATGCCGGTGAAGCGCGACAGCACCTGCATCGACACCGGGATGAGCAACCCGCCGACCAGCAGGCCGAGCGCGACCTTGAGCACGAGATGGACGGCGTCGAGCACCCGCGTCATCGGCGCGCGCCGCCCGCGGGCGGCCCGGATCGGAAGGCGGAGCCGGTCATGCCGGCTCCGGTGCGCGCGTCACGGCGCGGTTTCCTACTGGATCGACTTGATGCTCTCGAGCACCTCGCTCGCGCCGAGTTCGCCCGCGTATTCCTCGAGCACAGGCTCGGCAGCCGCGAGCATCTTGTCGCGATCCTCGAACTCGTAGGTGGTGATCCAGCCCTTGTCGACCATCGCCTGGAGCTTCTCGGCGTCCTGGCCGCTTTCAAGATCGCGGCCGTACCTGCCCGCCTCGGGTCCCGCCTCGTCGATGCAGGCCTGCAGCGCCTCGGGCAGCCGCTGGTAGGTCTTGTTCGACATCATCAGCGGCCGGATGGTGATCGCGTGCTTGGTCAGCGACAGGTCGGGGCCGACCTCGTAGAACTTCATCTGCTCGACGCCCGCGGCCTCGTTCTCCGCCGCTTCGATCACCCCGGTCTGGATGCCGTTGTAGACCTCGTTATAGGCGATCACCGTCGGTGCGGCCCCCAGCGCGTCGAAGACGCTGGTCCAGATCGGCGCGCCCTGCATCCGGATCGACAGGCCCTGCAGGTCCTCCATGTTCCGGATCGGCTTGGTCGCGAAGATGTTGCGGGTGCCGCCGCCGGCATAGCCCAGGAGCCGGATGTCGGCCTTCTCGAGGATGTCGTCGGCCACCGGCTTCAGCGCGTCCTCCTCCAGAACCTTGCGCCAGTGGTCCTCGTCGCGGAACAGGAACGGCATGTCCATCAAGGGCGCCATCTTGGAGAAGGTCGACATATGCGCCGGAGAGGCCACCGCATAATCCACCGACAGCCCCTGGTTCATATAGGCGACATAGTCCTTCTCCAGCCCCAGCTCGGAGTTCAGGTGCATCTCCCAGTTGATCGGCTCGTCGGTGTAGCAGGCATCGACCAGCTCCTCGAACTTGCGCATCGTCTTGGTGAAGGCGTGCTCCTCGTCGAACTGGCTCGCGCCGACGAGGGTGATCTCGGCGTGCGCGGGCGCGGCCCAGCCGACGAGCGCGAGGGCTGCTGCGAGCGCCAACGGCGCGGCATACGTCCTCTGGTGGTTCATCGTGCGTCCTCCCTGATCCGGCGTCGCAGGGCCTGAGGCCCGCGCGCCTTTTTTCCCGCGCCCCGGCATTCGTGCCGCGGCGTCACCGAAACGATAAGCGCAGCGCCTTCGCCCGGTCAACCGCTGCATTCCGTGGACGCGGGGATCGACCGGCGCGTC
>JBBQRM010000319.1:0-4221 GCA_038214855.1 Rhodobacterales bacterium
GCTCTTCAACCAGTACGGCGTGATCGTCGTGAACCCCGAGCTGCATCCGACCGTCAAGGCCGGCCTCGCCCAGCGCTTCGCCGACTGGCTCGTCTCCGAGCCGGGGCAGGCGGCAATCGCGAGCTACCGGATCGGCGGAGAGCAGCTCTTCACGCCGAACGCCGCACCTTGAGCGGTCAGTTCACCGCCGCCGCCTGGCGTTCCCATTCGCGGTTCTTGCCGAGGTCGTCCTCGTAGACGTAGCGCTCGACGACACCGGGGATGCGCGAGAAATCCTGACGCGCGCCCTCCGGAAACCAGCTCCGCCGCACGTCGGCGAAGAGCGGCACGCCCGTGAGCGCGCCTCCCACCGCGAGGCCGCACTGGAACTTCAGCGTCTTGCCCTCGGCCTGGGCGTTGGCGATCACCCGGTCGGCGGTGGCGCGGTCCACCTCCACCGTCTGGACATGCACAAAATGCGAGAACCGCGCGTGGTAGCGCTCGTAATAATCCACGAACTTCGGCGCCATGCCATAATGCACGTCGCCCACCCGCGGCAGGTCGGGATGGGTGAAGGTGCCCGCGGGATCGTAGAGCACCCGCTGCGCGCCGTTGATCATCAGCGCCGAATGCGCCGAGCGCCCGGTGCGGGCGTTCACCATCGAGACCAGCGACACCGACGCGGGTTCGTCGCTCACATAGACCGCGCGCGCGATCTCCTCGGGCGTGGCGGGGGTGTAGATTTCGCACCCCGCGACCAGCACGAGGGCCAGCAGGGCGAGGACCGCGCGCAACATCGGGGACGCGTCAGGAGTTGAAGATCGCGAGGAAGATCAGGATCGCCAACACCGCCGCCACCTGATAGATCCAGAACCACACGAACTTCCCGAACATCTTTTGATGCTCGGTGATGTCCATCTGGCCGGGCCGGTACTCGCCCGGCTCGCCCTCGGCCACGCCGTGCGCGCTTACCGGATGCACGCTTCCCTGATCGTGTTCGGCCATCGCCGTCTCCTCATGCGGTGCCGTCCGTCGCCGGGCGGCGTCGGGCGTCTCAATAGCCCGATCCCGCTGCGCTGTCAGTCACAAAATCCGCACGCCGCCAATGCCATCCCCCCTCCGGCCCCGCCTCGCGCAGGGCGCGCCCGCTCCGCCAAAGGTGGTTGAGATGCCCCACCGCCTCGGCGAGCGCCAGCCCGAACTCCCGCGCCCCGATCGCCCGCCCGTAGAGCACGCCGAAGCACGCCACCGCCGTGCGCGGCTCGGCGAGATGCGCCTCGAGCCGCCCCAGTGCCGCACGCTGGTGCGCGCCGAGCTCCGCCAGCCGCGCGCCCAGCCCCACGAACGGCAACCGGTGCCCCGGCAGCGCCAGATGGCCAGGCCGCGCCAGTCCCTCGAGCCGCGCGCAGGAGGCGAGCCATTCGCCCACGGGATCGGCCTCCGGCTCGGTCGGATAGACCCCGAGGTTCGGCGTGATCCCCGGCAGGACCTGGTCGCCCACCAGCACCAGGTCGTGGCCGACCCCCCACAGCGTCGCCTGCTCCGGCGCGTGGCCGTGCCCGATCTCGACCCGCCAGCGCCGCCCGCCCGCCTCGATCTCGCAGCCCTGCGCGATCCGCCGGAACCCCGGCGGCAGCGGCGCGACCACGTCGGCGAAGTTGAACGGCCGCGCCTCCGCCCGCTCGGCGAGCATCGCCGGGTCCATCCCCGCGCCGCGCCAGAAGGCGAGCGCCTGGGGCGAGGGCCGCGCCTGCACGTCCAGCGTCAGCATCCGCGCGGAGAGCCAGGCCGTGCGCGTCGTGACCAGCTCGGCCCCGTGCGCGTCCTGGAACCAGCCAGCGAGACCGATGTGGTCGGGATGATGATGCGTCGCGATCACCCGGCCGATCCGCCGCCCGCCGAGCGGCCCCGCGATCAGCGCCGCCCATCCCGCGCGGCAGGCCTCGGTCCCGAGCCCGGTATCGACCACCGTCCAGCCGTCCCCGTCGTCGAGCGCATAGACGTTGACGTGATCGGGCCGCATCGGCAGCGCCAGCCGCATCCACAGCACGCCGTCCGCCACCTCGATCGCCTCCCCCGGTGCCGGCGGCTCGGGAAACGGATGCCGGACCCCCGCCGCGGCCGTGTCCATTCAGGAGGCGAAGTCGAGCGCGTAGAGCGCCTCGGCCCCCTCGCAGGCCGCATCGCACAGCGCGCCGACCTGCGGCAGCAGCTGGCGGTGGTGGAACCGGGCCAGCGCCGTCCGCGGCCCCGGCTCGGCCTCCGCCCGCGCCGCGCACCCCAGGTAGTGCCCGCCGAGCACCAGCGCGAAGGCCCGCAGATACGGCACCGCACCGGCGAATCGGTCCTGCACCTCCGCCGCGACCATCCACGCCGTCGCATCCTCCAGCCGCGCCGCCGCGGCGTCCATCTCCGCGCCACCGCCCGCCATCTCGGCAATGAGCGCGCGGGCCGCGGCACCCTCGTCCATAAGCTTGCGCCCGACCAGATCCATCGCCTGGATGCCGTTGGTTCCCTCGTAGATCGTGCTCACCCGCACGTCGCGGTAGTATTGCGCCGCCCCGGTCTCCTCGATGTAGCCCATGCCGCCGTGCACCTGGATGCCGAGCGCCGCCACCTCGCAGCCGATATCGGTCGCGTACGCCTTGGCGATCGGCGTCAGCCACGCCGCGCGCGCCGTCCACGCCGCCTCGCCGGTCGCGGTGCCCATGTCGATGGCCAGCGCGCAGTCGAGGCAGATCGCCCGCGCCGTATCGGTCAGCGCCCGCATCGTCATCAGCATCCGCCGCACGTCGGCATGATCGACGATGGCGCCGCTGCCCTCGCGCCCCGGCTTGCCCTGCTTGCGCTCGGCGGCGAAGGCCACCGCCGCCTGCGTCGCCGCCTCGGCCTGCGACAGCCCCTCGATGCCGACGCCGAGGCGGGCGTTGTTCATCATCGTGAACATCGCGGCCATGCCCTTGTGCTTCTCGCCGACCAGCCAGCCGGTGGCGCCGTCGTAGTCCATCACGCAGGTCGGGCTGCCGTGCAGCCCCATCTTGTGCTCGAGCGAGATCGGCCGCACGCCGTTCGCCACCCCAGGCCGCCCTTCCGCGTCCGGCAGGCGCTTCGGCACCAGGAACAGCGAGATGCCGCGCGTCCCCTCCACCGCCTCCGGCAGCCGCGCCAGCACCATGTGGCAGATGTTCTCTGCCATGTCGTGGTCGCCGAAGGTGATGTAGATCTTCTGCCCCGTCACCGCATAGGTGCCGTCGCCGTTCGGCACCGCCCGCGTGCGCACAGCACCCACATCCGAGCCCGCCTGCGGCTCGGTCAGGTTCATCGTGCCCGTCCACGCGCCGGAGATCAGCTTCGGCAGGTAGAGCGCCTTGAGCCTGTCGTCCCCGTGGTGCTGGAGCGCCTCGATCTGCCCCTGGCTCAGCAGCGGGCACAGCGACAGGGCCAGATTGGCACCCGCCATCATCTCGTTGACGCAGGAAAGCCACGTCATCGGCAGCCCCATGCCGCCGAACTCCGGGTCCGCCGCCATCCCGACCCAGCCGCACTCGGCGATGGCGCGGTAGCCGTCTGCGAAGCCCGGGCTCGTGCGCACCACGCCGTTCTCCAGCCGCGCCGGATGCAGGTCGCCCGCCCGCCTAAGCGGTGCCAGCACGTCCTCGCTCACCTTCGCGGCCTCGCCCAAGACCGCCTCCAGCGTCTCGGGCAGGGCCTCCGCGAAGCGCGCCGTGTCCGCCAGCCTTCCTGCGCCGAGCACCGCGTCGAGCAGGAAGCGCATCTCGCCCACCGGGGCGCGGTAATTCATGGGCCTCTCCTTCGGGTCGGGCTGGCTTGCCGCTCCGCCGCCGATGCGGCTATTGAGGAGCCGCCGCCGGACGGCATCCTAGGCCGCGTCCCTCGGCGCGACAAGCGACACGCCGCCGTGCGGTCCCGAGGTCCCGTGCGCGAGCCCGCCGCAGCATCTAGCCCCGACGTCCGGCGTGCCCCTCGGCAGCGCGGGAGCTGGACTGCGCGCGCTTTGAGGCAGCGTCGTTCAGCATGGCTGGTGCGTCTCGAGGCCGCTCCTCGCGAACCCCATGATACCGACTCCGGGTGACTCCTGCAGGGCCGCGTTGCCCGGACCGGATGAGCGAGGCTCCTGTCTACGCGGATCGTGTTAGTTTGGGGTTGCGGACGGCATCCCGTGAGGCTCCTGGGGCTCATGACCCCGTCCACCGGCCTGGGAGCCGCCCGCTCTTCGCGTCG
>JBBQRM010000320.1:0-4214 GCA_038214855.1 Rhodobacterales bacterium
CACTTCGCCCTCAATCTCGTCCGAACCCAGACCGATAAGCGATCCATCAAGTCTCGACGAAAGATCGCAGGATGGTCACCGGACTATCTCCGGGCCATCCTCGCATCAGCCGCAGCCTGAATTGGATTCGGAGCCCTGGCCCCACAGGCGGTCGTGCCCGCGCCCGCCGCGCAGCTCGTCCGCCCCGGCCCCGCCCGTCAGCGTATCGTTGCCCGTGCCGCCGTAGACCCGGTCGTCGCCGCGGCCGGCACGCAGGGTGTCGTCCCCGCCGTAGCCGAAGATCACGTCGCCGACCTGGATGCCGTCGATGACATCCGCGAAGGGCGTGCCGCGCAGGCTGCCGTCGGTGGGGGGCCGGATGTCGCCTGCGATGCGCTCGAAGCTCGCGTAGCCGACCGCGGCCGACGCGCGCAGCCCCTCGGGCAGCATCGCGTCCGGCTCGCCGCCGGCGGCCGCGATCATCGCGCCGACGAAGGCGTTCGAATTGGTCGAGAAGATCCGGTAGTCATAGTCGGCGGCGTCGATCTCGCGGGCGTATTTCACCATCAGCGTCCAGGCCGCGTCGGTGCCGAGGTCGAAGGCGAGCTCGGTGCTCAGCCGCGCGGCCGGGGTGTCGGAGCCACGCGCATCGTTGGAGCTTTCGATCGGTCGGTTCACCTCGACCTCGAGCGTCGCGCCGAACAGCGGCAGCGTCCGCGAGGCGGTGGCGCTCAGCACGTACTCCGACCCGATGTCGTCGCGCTGGACCAGGTAGAGATGCTGCGCGGGCAAGGGAGCGCCGATGAGGCGCACCGGACGAGCCTCGATAAAGATGCTGCCGGTCATCGCCGCCTCCCGCTCCGAACCCCCGTCAGATTACTCCGAGCCGACGCCGCCGCAAGCACGTCGTGGCGAATCCCCTTCCCTCGCCGGGGCCGAGGCGACTAAGCTCGCAACATCGCAGCCCCGCCCCGGCGGGACGAAAAGCGGCAAAAGGGAGAGACGAGATGATGCGGTTCACATCGGGAGCGCTGGCGGGACTGGTGGCCATGTTCGGCCTGACCGGAGCAGCGCAGGCCCAGGGTTTCCAGCCGGACCAGACCGAATGCATCGCGCCGGCCAATCCGGGCGGCGGCTGGGACTTCACATGCCGGCAGGTGGGCAAGACGCTCCAGGACCTGGGGCTCGTCCCCGGCACGATGCAGGTGACGAACCTCGCCGGCGGCGGCGGCGGCGTCGCCTTCGCCGAGGTGGTCAACAAGCGCAACGACGACAACGACCTGATCACCGCGGCCTCCTCGGCCACCTCGACGCGGCTGGCGCAGGGCGCCTATCCCGGCAACACGATGGACCAGGTGCGCTGGTTAGGCTCGGTCGGCGCGGATTACGGCATCATCGCGGTGGGCAAGGACTCGCCCATCGAGACGCTTCCCCAACTGATGGACCAGATCAAGGCGGACCCGTCGAGCATCTCGATCGCCGGCGGCTCGGCGGTGGGCGGCTGGGACCATCTCAAGGTGCTCAGCGCGGCGCGCAAGGCCGGGATCGAGGACGTGCGCGAGATCAAGTACGTGGCCTTCGACGGCGGCGGCGAGGCGGTGACGCAGCTTCTCGCGGGCTCGGTGCAGGCCTTCACGGGCGACGCGTCGGAGGCCAAGGGCTTCGTCGATTCGGGCGACATCAAGGTGATCGCGGTGCTGGCGCCGGAGCGGCTGGAGGGCGATTTCGCCGAGTTCCCGACCGCGACGGAACAGGGGATCGACGCGGTCGGTGCGAATTGGCGCGGCTTCTATGCTCCCGGCGGCATGTCCGACGAAGCCTATCAGTACTGGGTCGATGCCGTGGGGCAGGTCTATGCATCCGACGAGTGGAAAGCGGTGATGGAGCAGAACGGCCTCGCACCGCTCGATCTGCGTGGCGACGAGTTCGAGGCGTTCGTGCAGGAGTCGGTGAACGAGATCACCGAGCTGTCGAAGGATATCGGGCTGATCCAGTAGCCCCGGCGGGACGGCGGCGATGGGCGACCGGGCGTTCGGGGCGATCGGGCTCGCGCTCGCGGCGTTCTTCATCTGGCAGGCGACGCAGATCCAGACGAGCTTCATCTCCGACCCCGTGGGGCCGAAGGCGTTTCCGATCATCATCGGCGGCGTTTTGGGGATCGCCAGTCTGGTGATGCTGCTGCGCCCCGACCCCAGGCCCGACTGGCCGGCGGCTGGACCTTTCCTCGAGATCGCCGGCGCCGTGGTGGTGATGGTGCTCTATGCGCTGGCGCTGCCGGTCGCGGGGTTCGTGATCGCCACCGCGGTCGCCTCCGGCATCCTCTCCTGGCGGTTGGGGACGCGGCCGCTGACGGCGGCGCTCGCGGGCGTGCTGATCTCGCTCGGCATCTATGCGGTGTTCCACCTGATCCTCGGCCTGTCGCTCGCGACCGGCCCGCTGGGGTTCTGAGGCGATGGAAACGCTCTCCGCCCTCGGCGACGGTTTCGCGATTGCGCTCACCTGGCAGAACCTCGGGCTGGCGCTCCTGGGGTGCTTTCTCGGCACGATCATTGGCGCGCTGCCGGGGCTGGGGCCGTCGAACGGCGTGGCGATCCTGATCCCGCTCGCCTTCTCGCTCGGCCTCGATGCGACGCCGGCGCTGATCCTGCTCACATCGGTCTATTACGGCGCGATGTACGGCGGGCGGATCTCGTCGATCCTGCTGAACATTCCCGGCGACGAGCCTGCCCTGATGACCACGCTCGACGGCTATCCGATGGCCCAGCAGGGCCGCGCCGGCGAGGCCTTGGCGCTGTCGGGCGTCGCCTCCTTCGTCGGCGCCTTCTTCGCCACCTGGGGGCTGGTGTTTCTCGCGCCGCAACTCGTCAAGGTGGCGCTGCTCTTCGGGCCGGCGGAGTATTTCGCGCTCGATGTGCTCGCCTTCGCGACGCTCGGCGGCATCTCCTCGACCAACCAGGCGAAGTCGGCCTGGGCCGCGGCTTTGGGCCTCGGCATCGCGATGATCGGCGTCGACGGCCAGACCGGCGTGCCGCGCTTCTCCTTCGGCGAGGTGCATCTCTACGACGGCATCGACTTCCTTGTCGCGATCGTCGGGCTCTTCGCGCTGTCGGAGGTGTTCGTGTTCCTCGAGCATCGCAGCGAGGGCTCCGGCGAGGCCAAGGCCGCGGGCATGAAGATCGGCCGGATCACCCCCGGCTGGAAGATGCTCAAGGACTGCACGCCGACGATGGCGCGCTCGACGGTGCTCGGCTTCGTCGCGGGCGTGCTGCCGGGGGCCGGCGCCTCGCTCGGCTCGTTCATCTCCTATTCGGTGGAGAAGCGCCTCGTCGATCGCGAAGGCACGTTCGGCAAGGGCGATCCGCGGGGCGTGGCCGCCCCCGAGGCCGGCAACAACGCCGCCGCCGGCGGCGCGCTGGTGCCGATGCTGGCGCTCGGCGTGCCCGGCTCGGGGACGACGGCGGTGCTGCTCGCGATGCTGCTCGCGCTCAACATCACGCCGGGGCCGCTGCTGTTCCAGTCGAACCCCGACGTTGTCTGGGGGCTGATCGCGGCGCTGTTCATCGGCAACTTCATGCTGCTCCTGCTGAACATCCCGATGGTGGGCCTCTTCGTGCGCGTGCTCCTGGTGCCGCCGAAGTTCCTGATGCCGATCGTCGCCATGGTGAGCTTCGTGGGGATCTACGGCATCTCGGGCTCGACCTTCGACCTGCTGGTCATGGTGCTCTTCGGGGTGCTGGGCTGGGTATTGCGCAAGCTCGACGTGCCGCTGGTGCCGGTGATCCTGGGCGTGCTCCTCGGCAACGCGATGGAGGCAAACCTGCGCCGCGCGATGACGATCTCGGACGGCGACTGGACGGTGCTCTTCGCCTCGCCGCTGTCGCTGATCCTGTGGGGGATCGCCATCGTCGGCTTCGTGCTGCCGATCCTGTTCGGCAAGGCGGTCAAGCGGCGGATGCGGATGCGAAAGGACGCGGCCGGATCGACCAGCGACTAGGGCAGGGCGGCGTGAGTGCTCAAGGTTGAGCAATCCGGCAAATCATTGATAATAAATCAGAAATCTATTCGATTAACCACAGGGAAAGGATTTTCGGCCTCGGGCGCGTCGAGCCGTGCTCTATCCGAGCCTGCCGTCCGCGTCGATGCGGGTCGCGCCCCGCAGGTAGGGGTGGTGCGCCACGGGCAGATCCACCCATCCGTCCGCCTCCAGCCCGGTCTCCAGCACGGCGATCAAGGTA
>JBBQRM010000321.1:0-4199 GCA_038214855.1 Rhodobacterales bacterium
CGGGAGTTCATGAAGGGCTCGTCGTCCCCGGGCTGATATTCCAGATCGAACTTCGCCTCGGCCTTCATCGGCATGCCCCCCCCGTAAACCCGCGCTCGTCAAGAAATACCGGCTTCACTCTGCCCAACGGCCATGCCCCCCTGCATTTGCCGCTTCCCGTTATAGCCAATTCGAGGGGTTGTCACGCACAACATCTGCGAACTTGCTTAACGCAGGATCGCTGCTAGGTTGCGCAGCAAGCCGAGGCAAGGGGCCGAAAAGCCGATGAAATTCACGCGATGAGATTCACCGGCAGCGCGGAGTATGTGGCGACCCCAGACCTCGCGGTCGCGGTAAACGCCGCGATCACGCTCGAGCGGCCGCTGCTGGTCAAGGGAGAGCCCGGCACCGGCAAGACCGAGCTTGCGCGCCAGATCGCGGCGACCCTCGGACTCGAGCTGATGGAATGGCACGTCAAGTCCACCTCCAAGGCGGTGCAGGGGCTCTACGAATACGACGCGGTCGGCCGCCTGCGCGACAGCCAGCTCGGCGAGGCGCGGGTCCACGAGGTGGAAAACTACATCCGCCCCGGGCCGCTGTGGCGCGCCTTCGTCGCCGAGAAACGCGTCGTGCTGCTGATCGACGAGATCGACAAGGCGGACATCGAGTTCCCCAACGACCTCCTGCAGGAGGTCGACCGGATGGAGTTCCAGGTCGTGGAGACCGGACAGACCAACCGCGCGCGCCACCGCCCGGTGGTGATCATCACCTCGAACAACGATAAAGAGCTGCCCGACGCGTTCCTGCGCCGCTGCTTCTTCCACTACATCCGCTTTCCCGACGCGGAGACGCTCGGGCGCATCGTCGAGGTGCATTTCCCCGATATCAAGCCGAAGCTCCTCCACACCGCCCTCGCGCAGTTCTTCGAGATTCGCGAGACGCCGGGGCTGCGCAAGAAGCCCTCGACCTCGGAGGTGCTCGACTGGCTGCGGCTGCTCATGGCCGACGATCTCGCACCCGAGGACCTGCGCGCGGACGCGTCGCACAATCTGCCCCGGCTGCATGGCGCGCTGCTGAAGAACGAGCAGGACGTGCAGCTCTTCGAGCGTCTCGCGTTCATGGCGCGCGGGCGGAGGTCGTGAGGGCGCGATGGAACCTCGACGGGGCTTGCGGCGTAGTCTATTGCGCAGTGCAGCATAAAAAGGACTACCTCGATGCAGGCCTTCCAGAAGAACCTCGACGCGTATGCCTCCTGGACGCGATTTGCGTTCGCGTATTCCCAGATGTCGATGGCCGCGGGCGAGGTGATCTTCCGCCGCAGTCTGCAGATGTCGCAGGGTGTGATGACCCCCGCGGACGCGCTGGGGATGGTGATGGAGAAGGCGACGGCCTTCGCCGCCTCGACCGAAAAGGCTGCGGTCGCGGCCGCCCGCGGCGGGGACGCGCTCGGCATCGCCACCGCAGCTCTTGTGCCTTACGGGGCCACGACCCGCGCCAACGTGCGCAAACTGCGCGGCTGATGGCGGAGGGGTGCGGCGCGTGATCGCCCTGCGCCCCATCGCCGCCGCCGACGAAGCAGAGTGGCGGCGGCTGTGGCGCGCCTATCTCGCCTTCTACAAGACCGAGCGCGACGAGGATATCCATGCCGCGAGCTTCGCACGGCTGACCGATCCCGCCGTGCGGGCATATAACGGATTTCTCGCCCATGACCGCTCCCGCGCGGTCGGGCTCGTGCACTACATCTACCATCTGCACGGCTGGCAGCTCGAGGAGGCGTGCTATCTTCAGGATCTCTACGTCGCGCCCGAGAGCCGAGGCACCGGGGCCGGGCGCGCGCTGATCGAGGCAGTCTATGCCGCCGCCGACGCCGCCGGTCGGCCGAATGTCTACTGGCTGACGCAGGCCGACAACGCCGAGGCGCGTCGGCTCTACGACCGGATCGGCCGGCTGACGCCCTTCGTCAAGTACACGCGCTGAGGCAGCGGGCATGATCCAGCGGCTCCCGATGCTGGCGCTGCTCGCTCTGGGTGCCTGCGCCGAGGTCGAACCCGGGCAGCGGGAGCTCAGCAGCATCCGCTTCGCGCCGGCCTCGCTGCCGCAGGGGGTGGTGCGGTCGAACGCCGATCTGGCGGCGGACTTCCTCGACCTGACCTTCCAGCTCGAGAGCGGCGAGCCGTTGCCCGTGCTCCTGCGCTACGAGGCGCCGATCCGGGTGCATTTCGACGCGAACGGGCTCGGGTCGTTCCGCCGCGACCTCGACGAGGTGCTGGACCGCCTGCGCCGCGAGGCAGGGCTCGACATCGCCGAGACGCGCGACCGGGAGGCGGCGCAGATCCGCATCGAGGGGGTGCCCGCGGCGCAGATCGCGCGGATCTTCCCCACCGCCGCCTGCTTCATCGTGCCCGGCGCCGAGGACTGGGCGAGCTTCGTGCGCGAGAAACCGGAGGCGCGGGCGCGCTGGTCGGATCAGACGCGGCTGGAGGGTGCCGCGATCTTCCTGCCGCTCGACACGACGCCGCAGGACCTGCGCGATTGTCTCAACGAGGAGCTGAGCCAAGCGCTGGGAACGGCGAACGACCTCTACCGGCTGCCGGATTCGGTGTGGAACGACGACAACTTCCACGGGCTCGCCACGCCCTTCGACATGCTGATGCTGCGCGTGCTGTATCAGCCGGAGCTCGCGAGCGGAATGACCCGGGCCGAGGTGGCCCGCGTGGTGCCGGGCCTGCTCGACCGGCTGAACCCGCGCGGCCGACACCTGCCGCGCGCGGCGCGGGCGCCCGAGTCCCGTGCCTTCGCCGCGGCGCTCCAGGCGGCAGCCTCGCATGAGAGCGGCCGCGAGGCGCGGCTGGGCGCGGCGCGGGTCGCGGTTCAGATCGCAGCCGAAATGCGCCCGTCGGACCACAGGCTGGGCGTCGCGCTGCTTGCGCTCGGCCGGCTGGAGCTGCGTGACGATCCGCTGAACGCGGCGCGGCGGTTCGCGCAGGCCTATAACCGGACGGCGGCCGGTCTGGGCAAGGCGGACGTACGTACCGCGCAGGCAGCGATCCATCTCGCGGCGCTCGCACTCGGCACCGGCCAGGACGAGGTGGCGCTGGCGCTGGCGCGCGCGAACCGGCCGGCGGCGCTGCGGGCGCAGAACGCGGTGCTGGTGGCGGGCTTCGCCGCGATCGAGGCCGAGGCGCTGACCGGGCTCGACCGGCCGGACGAGGCGCGCGCCGCCCGGCTCGACAGCCTGCGCTGGGCGCGCTATGCCTTCGGCGACGAGGGCGGGGCGCTCGCGCGCGAAGAGCTGGCGCTGGCACGCGCGGCTTCCGCGAGCTGAGGGTTCCGATGCTGCTTCCGATCGCGTTCGCTCTGGGGTTTCTCGTCGGCTGGCGGCGGGCGGGCGTGCGCGACGGCGACCGGCTCGACCGGCTGCAATACGGCGCGGTGCACGGGATCGTCTTCACGCTGGGGGCCCTCGTGCTGCTCTTGGTGGCCCAGCGGCTCGAGCTTCTCTGAGGCGCATGTACACGGGCTTCTTCGCCGATCTGCGCACTGCCGGGGTGCCGGTGTCGCTGCGCGAGTATCTGGGCTTTCTCGAGGCGCTGCAGGCGCAGGGGGTGCTCTACGACGCCGAGGGCTTCTACGTTCTCGCGCGCACGGTGCTGGTGAAGGACGAGCGGCACGTCGACCGCTTCGACAGGGTCTTCGCCGCGACCTTCGGCGGGCTGGCGGAGGCCGGGCCGGAGGCGGTGGTGGCTGCGCTCGACCTGCCGCGCGACTGGCTGCGCAAGCTCGCCGAGAAGCACCTGACGCCCGAGGAACGCGCGCAGATCGAGGCGCTGGGCGGTTTCGACAAGCTGATGGAGACGCTGGCCCAGCGCCTGCGCGAACAGCGGGAGCGCCACCAGGGCGGCTCGAAATGGATCGGCACCGCCGGCACCTCGCCCTTCGGGGCCTACGGCTACAACCCCGAGGGCGTGCGCATCGGCCAGGACGCGAGCCGCCACCGCCGCGCCGCCAAGGTCTGGGACCGCCGCGAGTTCCGCGACCTCGACGACGGGGTAGAGCTCGGCACGAGGGCGATGAAGCTCGCGCTGCGCCGGCTGCGGCGCTGGGCGCGCGAGGGCGCGGCGGACGAGCTCGACCTGCCCGGCACGATCCGCGCGACGGCGACGCAGGGCTGGCTCGACGTCGTCACCCGCCCGGAGCGCCGCCGCGCCGCGCGGGTGCTG